>PACE01000007.1 GCA_002699725.1 Acidimicrobiaceae bacterium | reverse complement strand
GGTCGTCCCGGTGGCCCCGGTGGTCGTCCCGGTGGCCCCGGTGGTCGTCCCGGTGGCCCCGGTGGTCGTCCCGGTGGCCCCGGTGGTCGTCCCGGTGGGCCCGGCGGTCGGCGTCCCCCCCGGCGCGGTGGNCGGCGCCGTCGCCGCCGCGAAGAGCTTCAACCCATGGACATGCCGGCCTACACGNCCGAGGACGCCCCAGTCCCTGAGGGCGAGGTCGTGATCGAACGCTCCTCNACCGCACAGGACCTCGGCCCGAAGTTGAACCGGACATCTGCGGACGTTGTCCGGTTCCTCATGCAGCAGGGCGAGATGGTCACGGCGACCCAGTCGCTCTCCGACGACATGATCGAACTCTTCGTCGCCGAGATCCGTGCCGAGGTCCGGCTCGTCGANCCCGGTGAGGAGCAGGAGATCGAACTGCTGGCCCTGCTCGAGGTCGCCGAGGAGGAATACGAGGACTCACCGATCCGGCCGCCGNTCGTGACCGTGATGGGCCACGTCGACCACGGCAAGACGACCCTGCTCGACAGGATTNGNGACGCGAACGTGGTTGACGGTGAGGCCGGCGGCATCACCCAGCACATCGGCGCCTACCAGATCGAGAAGGACGGAAGGTTCGTCACGTTCATCGACACCCCCGGCCACGCCGCCTTCACCGCCATGCGTGCCCGGGGTGCCGTCGCCACCGACATCGTGGTGCTGGTCGTCGCAGCGGATGACGGTGTGATGCCACAGACCATCGAGGCGATCGACCACGCACGGGCGGCCGATGTTCCGATCGTGGTGGCCATCAACAAGATCGACCGCGACAATGCCGAGCCGCAGCGAGTGCTCACGCAACTGGCCGAACACGAGCTCGTTCCCGAGGCGTGGGGCGGCGACACGGTCACCGTCGAAGTGTCCGCTCTCCAGGNTCTGGGTGTCGACGACCTGATCGAGAACCTGAGCGCCATCGCCGAAGTCGAGGACCTTCGAGCCGAACCGGACGGCCGTGCGCAGGGCGTGGTGCTCGAGTCACACCTCGACGTCGGTCGCGGCTCGGTGGCAACGATCCTCGTACAGTCCGGAACGCTTCGGGTCGGTGACCCGCTGGTGGCCGGCGCGGCCTGGGGTCGCGTCCGGGCACTCATCGACGACCAGGGCCGACAGGTCAAGGAGGCCGGTCCGTCGACACCCGTCGAGGTGCTGGGACTCTCCGATGTCGCCGAGGCGGGCGACCGGTTCGTGGTGGCCCCCAGCGAGAAGGTTGCCGGCCGCGTTGCCGAGAAGCGCTCGCACTACAAGCGCCAGGCCAATATCGGACGTGACGCCCATGCACTCTCCGGTGGTGCCCGCCTGGAGGACGTCTTCGAACAGATCCAGAGGGGGGAGGCCGCNAGGCTGAACCTGGTGGTCAAGACCGATGTCAATGGTTCCCTCGAGGCGGTCTGCGACAGTCTCCGTCGACTNGAACGCGACGACGTCAAGTTGGCCTTCGTGCACCGGGCGGTTGGTGGGATCACCGAGAATGACATCCAGTTGGCCGGAGCCTCGAACGCCACGATCATCGGCTTCAACGTGCGGCCCGACCGCAAGGTCCGCGAGTTCGCCGAGGCCGAGCAGGTCGAGATCCGTACCTATGAGGTCATCTACCAACTGCTCGACGACATCGAGTCCGCCNTGCTCGGCATGCTGGCTCCCGAGTTCGAGGAGGTCGTGACCGGCGATGCCGAGGTCCGCGAGATCTTCTCGGTCCCGAAGATCGGCAAGATCGCGGGCTGTTACGTCCAGAACGGAACCATCACCCGGGGCAGCAAGGTCCGTTTCCTGCGCGAGGGCACCATCATCTGGAAGGGCGAGATCAAGTCGCTCCGACGCTTCAAGGACGACGTCCGCGAGGTGCAGTCCGGCTTCGAGTGCGGCATCGGGCTCTCCGACTTCCAGGACCTCAAAGACGGCGACGTCATCGAGACGTACGACGAGCGGGAGATCGCCCGCTCGTAGCGGACCATGGCACGCAGCCGGCAACGCAGCAGTGGAACTCCACGTGGGTTCGACCGCACCGACCGTCTCAACGAACTCCTCACCCGTCTCCTTGCCGAGGAACTCGAGCGCATCGACGACGTGCGGCTCGACCTGGTGACTGTCATGGGGGTCGACACCGACCGTGACCTCAGCCAGGCGAAGGTCTACGTGACGGGTGGAGCGGCCGACGACGAGGTGATCGAGGCCCTCGGGGAGCATCGGTCCCGCCTCCAGCGGGCCATCGCCGATCGTGCCCGCCTCCGGAGGACCCCGCCGCTGGTGTTCAGGGTCGACGAGGCTGCCCGGTCGGCGGAACGGATCGAGGACATCCTCCGGGGACTCCAGGACGAGGATGGCTGATCGGCCCCGGGGCCCCGACGGCATCGTCGTTGTCGACAAGCCTGCGGGCTGGACCAGCCACGACGTCGTGGCTCGGTCGCGCAAGGTGCTCGGAACCCGCAAGGTCGGCCACTCGGGCACTCTCGACCCCGATGCGACCGGCGTGCTGGTCCTCGGCGTCGGACGGGCAACCCGCTTGCTCCGGTACTTGACGCTCCTCCCCAAGCGCTACACGGCCACCATCGTGCTCGGAACCGAGACGACGACGCTCGACGCTGCAGGCGAGGTGACGGCGGTGCACGACATGTCGGGCGTCGTGCAGGACGACGTTTGGCGCGCCGCACGGCAGTTGACCGGAGACATCGAACAGGTGCCTCCGATGTTCTCCGCCGTGAAGGTGGGAGGCCGCAGGTTGCACGAGATCGCCCGGGAGGGCGGCGAGGTCGAGCGGGCCCCGCGCCCGGTCACCGTCCACCGTTTCGACGTGACGCCGACCGCGGACCCCCAGGTCTGGAAGGCGGACGTCGAGTGCTCGTCGGGGACCTACGTCCGGACGCTGGCCGCCGACCTTGGCACGTCTCTCGGCGGTGGCGCCCACCTGACAGGACTGCGACGGCTGTCGGTCGGTTCGTTCACGATCGACGGAGCCCGATCGATGGATTCGCCGGAACTGCTGCCGCCGGCAGCCGGTGTCCGCCACCTGACAGGCCTCGTGGTCGACGCCGAACTCGCCGTCGATGTCGGATACGGGAAGGTNCTCGACCGCCAACGCCTGGGCACAGAGGGCGATGGACCGTGGGCCGTGCATGATGCCGACGGCATTCTGCTGGCCGTCTACGAGCCGTACGAGGACCGCACCAAGCCGGCCGTGGTCCTCGTCGGCTGAGCGGGCGCCGCCGGGTGGGCGACCCCCACCACCCCGGTCGGTAGCGTGGGCGCGGTGGAGACCCGCCGAACGCTGACGCCCGACGACCCGACCTCGCCGGGGTCGGTGGTCACCATCGGGGCCTATGACGGCGTGCACCGTGGCCATCGCCAGATCATCGCCGAGGTGTGCCGCATCGCCGGCGAACGCGGACTGCGATCGGCGGTCGTCACTTTCGACCGGCATCCGGCGTCGGTCGTGCGTCCCGAGTCGGCGCCGCTGCTGCTGACGGACCTCGACCAGAAACTCGAGCAACTGTCGACCACGGGTGTCGACACAACCGTCGTGGTCCCGTTCGACGATGCACGGGCACTCGAGACCGCCGAGGACTTCGTCACCGAAGTCCTGATCGACTGCCTGGGGGTGAAGGTCGTCGTCGTCGGCGAGGACTTCCACTTCGGCTACCAACGGCTCGGCAACGTCGCGCTCCTGCGCTCGATGGGGGAGGAACACGGCTTCGAGGTTCTGGGCCTGAGCCTTGTGGGCCTCGACGGCATGCCGGCCCGCGACCACGAGCAGGTCTCGTCCACGTTCATCCGCAGGGCCCTGGCCCGGGGAGACCTGAGGCGGGCGAACGCCATGCTGGGCCGCCCGTACGAGGTCCGGGGGAAGGTCGACCGGGGTGACGGGCGCGGTCGGAAACTCGGCTTTCCCACGGCCAACGTCCGGGTCGACCGCTCGGTCCTGCTCCCTGAGGACGGTGTGTTTGCCGGGTGGTTCGAGCGTGCGGACGGTTCGGTCCACGCCGCAGCGATCTCGCTCGGCACGCGGCCGCACTTCTACGATGACGGCGACCGACTCCTCGAGGCGTACCTTCTGGACTTCGACGGTGACCTCTATGGTGAGCCCGTGCAGGTGCGCGTCGTGGAACTGCTGCGACCGCAGCAGGTGTTCGCAGGCCTCGACGACCTCGTGGAGCAGCTCCACCGGGATGTCGACGCCGCACGCACAGCCCTGGCCTGATCCGTGGATCCCGCCGACGTCATCCTGTTGCTGGCCGGCGGACTGGTGGCCGGCACGGTGAACACCATGGCCGGGGGTGGTTCGCTGCTGACCGTGCCACTGCTCGTCATGGCGGGTGTGCCGGGCAACGTGGCGAACGGTTCGAATCGGGTGGGGATCCTTGCGTCCACCACCATGGCGGCGGTGTCGTTCCGGCGCCTGGGCGTGTCAGGGGTGTCGCGGATGTTGCCGGTCCTCCTTCCGGTCGTCGCCGGCTCCCTGACCGGGTCGATCCTCGTCTCCCGCCTGGCGGACGAGACGTTCGAGCGTGCGTTCGGGATCCTGATGGTCCCGTTGCTGCTGCTCGCCCTGCGGCCACCGAAGGTGCCGCGTGCAGCAGAAGGCCCTCCGTCCTGGCCCATGTCGGTCACGGCCATGGTGTTCTTCCTCGTGGGCTGTTACGGAGGCGCCTTCCAGGCGGGGATCGGCCTGCTGCTGGTGTTGGCTTTGTCCCGGTCGGGGCTCGACCTGGTGGTCGCCAACAACATCAAGGTGCTGGTGATCCTCGTCGTCACCCTCACGGCGCTGCCCGTGTTCATCGTGGGCGGTCGTGTCGATTGGGGCCCCGCCCTCGTCCTCGCCCTCGGCTTCGCCGCCGGTGGTGCCGTGGGGGCCCACATCACGGTCGCTGGCGGCGAACGGGTCGTGCGCCCGGTACTCGTCGTAGCCGTTCTCGGGCTCGCCGGACGCCTTCTCGGCCTCTGGTAGGGCGGACAGGCACTCCTCCGTGGCCCACCGGTAGGGTGATCGGGCCGGACACTCCGTNCGGCACCACAACAGAGTCCTCGGGGTTTGGGTGAAAGTCCCGACCGGCGGTGAGCCTCCGCCTCCTTCCACGAGTTCGGAAGGGTGGTACGTGGCGCAGTCCGCGAACCCCCGTCTCTTCCTTCGGGGCGAGGTGGGGGCCGATCAGGTGCGAATCCTGGGCCGACGGTCACAGTCCGGATGGGAGAGGACACGAGAAGCGACGCAACGGTGCCACGGCCCACCGGGCCGGGGCGTCCGACCGTCCCTTCACTGCACTCCCGTCGTGTCACCCCGGGGCACGACCATTCGGGGAAGCACCAGATGTTCACCGGCATCGTTGAGGAGACGGGCATCGTGCGCGAGGCGCACGACAATGGCGACGGCCGTCGCCTGGTCGTCGGCGCCGACGTCGTACTCGACGACGTGGCCATGGGTTCCTCCATCGCCGTCGACGGCTGCTGCCTCACCGTCACAGGGTTCGGTGCCGACGACCGCGGCGCCTGGTTCGCCGCCGATGCCGTACCCGAGACCATCGACCGCACGACCCTGGGCGGATCGGCGGAGGGTGACTCCGTGAACCTCGAGCGACCGATGCCCGCCGATGGTCGCTTCGGAGGTCACATCGTCCAGGGACACGTCGACGCGGTGACCGAACTCGAGGCCGTCCACGAGCACCTCGACGGCTCCCGGCGGCTCGCCTTCCGGCTTCCCGATGCCCTGTCGGGGCAGATCGTGGAGAAGGGCTCGGTGGCGCTCGACGGCATCAGCCTGACCGTCGCTGCGGTCGACGGCGCCACGTTCGACATCGCCGTCGTTCCCCACACGCTCGAGGTCACGACGCTCGGCTGTCGGGTCGTCGGTGACCGGCTGAACGTGGAGGCCGACATCCTCGCCCGCTACGTGGCGGGTCTCGCCGCAGCCGGACGGCTGCCCGACGAGAGAACCGGTGGCCAGGGAGAGCACGACTGATGCCGTTCGCCCAGATCGATGACGCCATCAAGGCGTTCGCCCGCGGGGAGTTCCTCGTGGTGGTCGACGACGAGGACCGCGAGAACGAGGGCGACCTCATCGTCGCCGCCGACGCCATGACGTCCGAGAAGATGACGTTCATGATCCGCCACACGAGTGGCGTGATCTGTGCCCCGATGTCCGAGGAGCGTGCCGACGACCTCGACCTGCCGCTGATGGTGGTCGACAACACCGAGTCGATGCGCACGGCGTTCACGGTTTCGGTGGACCTGATCGAGGGAACCGCCACGGGGATCTCGGCCCACGACCGCTCGATCACCGTGAACGCCCTCGCCGACTCCGATCGGGTTCGGGGCGAGTTCGCCCGACCCGGCCACGTCTTCCCGTTGCGTGCCCGTTCCGGCGGCGTGCTCAAGCGGGCCGGCCACACCGAGGCCGGCGTTGACCTGTGTGCNCTCGCTGAGCGGGAACTGGTGGGCGTGCTCTGCGAGATCGTGAACGACGACGGCTCCATGGCGCGCCTACCCGAGTTGGTCGAGTTCGCCGAGGAGCACGGCCTGCTCCTCATCTCGATCGCCGACCTGATCCGCTTTCGGCGCAGGCACGAGAAGCTGGTCGAGCACTTCGCCTCGGCTCGCATCCCCACGAAGTACGGNGACTTCACCGCCCACGCCTACCGCTCCACGCTGGACGGCGACGAGCACGTCGCCTACGTGCTGGGCGACCTGAACTCCGTCGAGGNGCCCCTGGTGCGCGTGCACTCCGAGTGCCTCACCGGCGACCTCCTCGGTTCGGTCCGCTGCGACTGCGGGTCACAGCTCGATGCCGCCCTCGGGAAGGTGGGCGAGGAGGGTGCCGGCGTGATCGTCTACCTTCGTGGCCACGAGGGGCGGGGGATCGGGATCGGCCACAAGTTGCGCGCCTATGAACTCCAGGANGAGGGATTCGACACCGTCGACGCCAACCTCAGCCAGGGCCTCCCGGTCGACTCCCGCGAATACGGGGTGGGTGCCCAGATCCTCTCTGACCTGGGGGTCACGAAGATGCGGCTCATGACCAACAACCCGGTCAAGTATGGGGGCCTCGAGGGGTACGGGCTCGAGATCGTCGGACGGGAGCCGCTGAGGACCACGCCCAACCCCGAGAACCTCCGCTACCTCGAGACCAAGCGCAGACGGATGGGCCACCTCCTCGACAACGAAGGCCACCAGGAGGCAACCCCGTGAGGGATCTCACAGTGACGCTCGACGGCTCCGGGCTCCGGATTGGCATCGTCGCTGCCCGCTTCAACGACGCGGTGGTCGGCCAGATGCTCGACGGCACCCGTGCCAGGCTCCTGGCGTTGGGCGTGGCCGACGAGGACATCAGCCTCGCCTGGGTGGCGGGTGCGTTCGAGATCCCGTTGGCCGCCCGGGCGATGGCGACGTCCGGTGACGTCGATGCCGTGGTGTGCCTGGGTTGCGTGATCCGGGGCGAGACCCCGCACTTCGACTACGTGGCCGGCGAGGCAGCAGCAGGGATCCTCCGGGTCGGCCTCGACACCGAGGTGCCGGCCGTCTTCGGTGTGCTCACCACCGACGACATGGCCCAGGCGGTCGAGCGGGCGGCGGTCGACAAGGGCGACAAGGGCGCCGACTGTGCAGACGCTGCCGTCGAACTGGTGCAGTTGCTGCGACGGCTTGGCTGACCCGGGCCGGGTCAGCCTGGGGGGTCCGCTACCACGGCGGCCACGTCCTGGCCGAACGAGAACTCCACGAGGTTGCCGTCGGGGTCGGCGAGGGCGCAGATGTAGCCCACGGGTGGGGGCAGTTCCCCGGGTTCCCATGCGAGGCACCCGGCGGCACGCCCCTGTTCCGCCGCCTCGTCCACGGCCTCCCTGCTGTCGAGCTCGATGCCGAGGTGTGCNAGCGGCGTGAGGACGGGTTTTGGTGCGNGGTCAGCGNCGTCGTCGAGGGGGTCGATCAGCACCAGCACGAACGGCGTTCCCGGCCGGTCGGGTTCGGCGATCCAGGCCACCTGTCCCTCAGAGTCGACCCTGCGGTGCACGACGCGGAACGGCGTGTGGGCCTCGTACCAGGCNGTCGAGGCGTCGAGGTCNCGGCACGGCAGGGCCAGGTGTGTNAGCCGACCGGTGCATGGGGNCATGACGTGAGCGTAGGCGCCGGGTGGNCATCGACTCCCACGGGTGGGCGTTTGTCGAAGTACCGGTAGCCTTGCCCTCTGAGGACGACCCGACCGGGTCGTCCGGGTCGGATCAGGAACCNTCCGGCCCGCCGAATGGCTTCCGACAACGCACAGCGTGTCAGGAGGCCGGGTCCGACACCCGAGGAAATCCATGCCGACCAANCTGCCGCCTAAGGGCGACACGATCACCGAGCACAAACTGCACGAGACCGACACCGGTTCTCCCGAAGTGCAGATCGCACTGCTCAGCGATCGCATCAGCCACCTCACCGAGCACCTGAAGGTCCACAAGAAGGANCATCACAGCCGGCGGGGCCTTTTGCAGATTGTGGGTCGGCGCCGACGGCTACTCGACTATGTCAAGGACAACGACGTGGAGCGCTATCGGGGGATCATCGCCAAGCTGGGGCTCAGGCGCTAGCGAAGCACCCGCATCGGACGGCCCTCGGGCCGCCCACGACGCGTCGGGAACGTCATTGCCCGGTTCGACCGAACCGATGGGCTCACGGGACCACCGACAACCAGATCGACGACGCCGGATGGCCGGCGGCCGTCAGTGCCCGTTGCATGCCGCTCGGCCGCACACCTACGTGGTGGACGGTCCTCCGGGAGGTATCCGACGGGAAACTGGAGGCCGTCGGTTGTTCGTCGGAATTGAAAACGCCACGGGGGAGTGACCTTCGTGGCTCGAAACAAAACAAGGAAAAACATCCATGAATAACCCCCAGAGTGTCTCGCATACCTTCAGCGGGACCGACAAGACCGTCTCCTTCGAGACCGGTCGCCTCGCCGGCCTGGCCGGCGGTGCCGTGCTTGCACAACTCGGAGACACCACCGTCCTCGTGACGGCCACCGGCGCCAAGTCGCCACGTCCGGGAGCGGACTTCTTCCCGCTCACGGTCGACATCGAAGAGCGCATGTACGCCGCGGGCAAGATCCCCGGTTCGTTCTTCCGTCGTGAGGGCCGTGCGCCCGAGTCGGCGATCCTGACCTGCCGCCTCATCGACCGCCCGTTGCGACCGATGTTTCCGGACGGGTACCGCAACGAGGTCCACATCGTCGGCACCGTCATGGGCGCCGACATGGAGAACCCCTACGACGTGCTGGCGCTCAATGCCGCCTCGGCCGCACTGCTGCTGTCGGGAATTCCGTTCGACGGTCCGGTCGGCGCAACCAGGATCGCCTGGTCTGCCGCCGGTGAGTGGATCGCCCACCCGACCTACGAAGAGGCCGCCGACTCGGCGTTCGAGATGGTCGTGGCCGGTCGGATCAACGACGACGGCGACGTCGCCGTGATGATGGTCGAGGCCGGTGGTACCGCTGCCACGTGGGACGTCTACGAAGCCGGAGCCCCCAAGGTCGACGAGGCCGTGCTGGCCGGTGGCCTCGAGTTCTCCAAGCAGTACATCCGCGAGGTCATCGAGCTCCAGCAGGAACTGGTGGCCCTGGTCGGTGCTCCGGAACAGATGTCCTACACGGTGACGACCGACTACAGCGACGAGGTCCTCGCCGCCGTTGACGCCGCCGGCCGTGAGCGGATCTCCGAGAGCCAGACCATCGCCGACAAGGCCGAGCGTGGCGAGGCCGAGGCGGGCGTCAAGGCCGCCCTGATCGAGGAGCTGGCTCCCCAGTTCGTTGATGTCGACGGCGCCGAGCAGCAGATCAAGGGCGCCATCCGGTCGATCACCAAGGCCGTGGTGCGTGAGCGGATCATCTCCGAAGGCATGCGCATCGACGGTCGTGGTCCGGGCGACCTCCGGGCTCTGTCGTCGGACGTCGGGGTCATCCCGACCGCCCACGGCTCGGGCCTGTTCCAGCGTGGCGAGACCCAGGTGCTGAACTTCACCACCCTGGGTACCGGCCGCATGGACCAGATGATCGACGGCATCGACCCGATCACCCGCAAGCGCTTCATGCACCACTACAACTTCCCGCCGTTCTCGACGGGCGAGACGGGATTCATGCGGGGCCCGAAGCGCCGTGAGATCGGCCATGGTGCCCTCGCCGAGCGGGCCCTGTTCCCGGTGGTGCCGAGTTTCGAGGAGTTCCCCTACACGTTGCGCCTCGTCTCCGAGGTGCTGTCGTCGAACGGTTCGACCTCGATGGGCTCGGTCTGCTCGTCGTCGCTGTCGATGATGGACGCCGGTGTGCCGATCAAGGCGCCGGTGGCCGGCATCGCCATGGGCCTCGTGTACCACGAGGGCCAGTACATGACGCTGACCGACATCCTCGGCATCGAGGACGCCTTCGGCGACATGGACTTCAAGGTGGCCGGCACGTCCGAGTTCGTGACGGCGCTCCAGCTCGACACCAAGATCGACGGCATCCCCGCCGATGTGCTGGCGAACGCCCTGAACCAGGCCAAGGAGGCCCGCCTGGCGATCCTCGAAGTCATGGTCGGCGCCATCCCCGAGCCTCGGCCCGAGGTCGGCGAGCACGCCCCGAAGATCAAGAGCTTCGAGATCCCGGTGGAGAAGATCGGCGAGGTCATCGGCCCGAAGGGCAAGATGATCAACACCATCCAGGCCGAGACCGGAGCCGACATCAGCGTCGACGATGACGGCATGGTCGGCATCGTTTCGGTCGCTTCGTCCGACATCGCCAAGGTCGAGGAGGCCACGCGCCAGATCATGCTGATCGTGGACCCGCCCACCGCCGAGGTCGGGGCGCTGTACACGGGCAAGGTGGTCAACATCACCAAGTTCGGTGCATTCGTCAACATCCTCCCGGGCCGTGACGGCCTGGTGCACATCTCGAAGCTCGGTGGCGGTAAGCGCATTGACAAGGTCGAGGACGTGCTCGAGTTGGGGCAGGAGATCGAGGTCGTGGTCGAGGACGTCGACCCCAACGGCAAGATCTCGCTCAAGCCCGTCGGTGATGCTCCCCAGCGTGAGAACAAGCGCGACGAGAAGCCCGCCGCCAAGCCCGATGAGGCTCCGGTAGCGGTGTCCGACGAGGACGAGGACGGGGACGTCGACAACGACGACACCGTGGTCGCCGACGATTCTGACGATTCTGACGATTCTGACGATTCNGACGATTCCGACGATTCCGACCGTGTCGACGTGGTCGAGGCCAGCTTCGAGGAGGCCTTCGCCTCCGAGCTCGAGGCCGTGCACGGTGAACTCGGCAACGCCGCACCCGCCCACCGTGGCGGCGGCGGTGGCCGTCGACGGGGACGCTGAACGTCTTGAACGAGGGGGCCCGCACCGCGGGTCCGAACGTCGGGGCCGTGGACGCGGGGCAGCCTGCGCCCACGGTCCAGACGACACATCTCGACGACGGCCCGACCGTCGTGTCCGAGCGCTGGGAGGGAGCGCACTCGGTCTCGGTTGGTGTCTGGGTCGGCGTGGGGAGTCGGGACGAGCCAGCGGCTCGCGCCGGCGCTTCCCACTTCCTCGAACACCTCCTGTTCAAGGGGACCGAGCGCCGCTCCGCTCGCTCCATCGCCGAACTGGTCGATGGCTCGGGCGGCGAGATGAACGCCGCCACAGGCAAGGAATTCACGGCGTTCTACGCTCGCCTTCCGGCCGGTGGCCAGGACCTGGCCGTCGACCTGCTGGGCGACGTGCTCTGCGGCCCCGCACTGCGAGCCGCCGACGTCGAGACCGAACGTCGGGTGATCCTCGAGGAGTTGCACCTCCAGGAAGACGATCCTTCCGATGTCGTGGCGTCGCTCCTCGATGAGGCGCTGTTTCCCGACCATGACCTCGGCCGCGAGGTACTCGGCACACGCAAGTCCGTGGAGGCGCTCGACCGGGATGGGATCGCCGCATTCCATGATCGCTGGTACCGGTCGCCGAACCTGGTGCTGGCCGCGGCCGGCATTGTCGACCACGATCTCCTGGTGGAGAGCGTCGCCGTTGCGTTCGCCGGTCGAGGCGGCGGGGAGGCGCCCAAGCGGTCTGCGCCAGAGGCGCTGCCATGCGGTGATCGGACCCTGCGGCGTCCGACCGAGTCCGTGCACATGGCCTGGGGCTGGCGGTCGATCCATCGCCACGATCAGCGTCGTCGGGCGCTCGGCCTGGGCGTGCACGTCCTGGGTGGCGGCTTGTCGAGTCGGCTCTTCCAGGCCGTCAGGGAGGACCGTGGACTGGCCTACAGCGTCTTCGCCGGAGCGCACCTGTACAGCGATGCCGGGGCGCTGGGCATCCACGCGGCGACCGAACCGGACCGGGCCGACGAACTCCGTCGGGTGGTCGAGGACGAGGTGTCGGCCGTTGCAGAGCACGGCATCACCGCCGACGAACTCGAGATCGCCCGCCGAGGCTTCGAAGGAGCAAGGCTCCTGGGCCTCGAGGACTCCGGCAGCCGCATGACCAGGTTGGGTAACGGCCAGAGCCTCTACGGGCGGGTCGAGTCGGTCGACGAGTTCGTGGCATCGCTGCGGGCGATCCGACTGGACGAGGTCAACGCCGTGCTGGCCGAGGTGTTGACACCTGCCGCCACGCTGGCCATGGTCGGACCCCCTGCCTGACGGGTCGTAACCACCCCCGGTCGATCACGCCCCGGGCGCTAGCCTCGCCGCCATGAGCACATCCGAGACCTCGGTCTCCGCCATCCGACGCGTCGGCGTACTCGGCGCTGCCGGGCGCATGGGCCGGACCACCTGCGACGCGGTCGTCGCCGCTCCCGGCCTGGAACTCGTGGCTGTGGCCGATCCGTCGGCAGTGGGCGACGAGATCTCCGGTTGCACCGTGCTGGGAGGCGTCGTCGACCTGATCGAGGTCGGCGTGGACGTCGTCGTGGACTTCACCGTGGCCGATGCCTCCCGGGCCAGCCTGCCGGTCCTGGCTGCCGCCGGCATCCACGCCGTGGTTGGCACCAGCGGCCTCGATGAGGACGACCGGGTGTCGTTGGACGCCGCCTTCTCATCGAGCGCCTGCCTGATCGTGCCCAACTTCGCCATCGGTGCCGTGCTCATGCAGCGCTTTGCCGAACTGGCCGCACCGTGGTTCGACACCGCTGAGATCATCGAACTGCACCACAACGGCAAGGTCGATGCGCCGTCGGGGACGGCGCTGGCCACGGCCCACCGCATGGCGGCCGCATCGTCGGACTGGGCGGACGACGCGACGGAGAGCGAGACCGTCGCGGGTGCAAGGGGCGGTGCCGGTCCGGCCGGGATCCGCCTCCATGCCGTGCGTATGAGGGGGATGGTCGCCCACCAGGAGGTGGTGCTCGGCACCACCGGCCAGACCCTGACGATCCGCCATGACCTGATCGACCGGGACGGCTTCATGCCGGGCGTCGTGGTGGCCGTACTCGGCGTCGACGGCACCGGGTGCACGGTCGGCCTCGATGCCCTCCTCGGCCCCTGAGCCGTCGATGACCGGGTGGCCGGGGGCTCGGCGGCTGTTGCGCCCTTGGTGGCTGTTGTCGCATCTCGCCGTCGCCGCCCTGCTGGTGGCCACGGTGAACCTGGGGTTCTGGCAGTTCCGCCGACTTGAGGAGCGCCGGGAGCACAACGCCCTTGTCGAGGAACGCGCCGAGGTGCCGGTGGCCTCCCTGGAGGAAGTCCTGGTAGGGATGGATCCCGACGAACTCGTGTACCGGACTGTCGAGGTCTCGGGCGTGTTCGACGCTGAGCGCGAGGTGTTCGTGGTGAACCGCACACAGGACGGCTTGCCGGGCGTCCATGTCGTCACCCTGCTCGTCGGCGAATCGGGAGCGGTTGCGGTCGATCGGGGCTTCGTGCCGCGTCCGGTGTACCTGGTGGGAGACCCTTCAGCCTGGGTACCACCGGGCGGCGAGGTTGTCGTGGCGGGTCGTGTTCGCATGGCCGGAACCAGCCGGGGGAGCAACGGCGACGAGGTCGAGCGCGTCGACGTGGCCGACCTGTCGGGCCGCTGGGGCGAGGTGCTGCCATCCGTCTACGTGGAGTCCGGGGTTGGTGAGGGGGCGAGTGATCTCCCGTTCGGCCTTCCGGCGCCCTCGTTGGGCGAGGGTCCTCACCTGGGCTATGCGGTGCAGTGGTTCGTGTTCTTCATCATCGGCCTGATCGGCTACCCGCTGGTGCTGGTCCGCCTGGCGCGCGAGGATCCGGATGCAGACGACTGACGGCCGAACCCCCACTGGTACCGTGCACGGCATGGCCGTCAACAGCGATCCGGACCTGCGCGTCGCCCACGGGCTCCGGGTACGGGGCCTCACCGACACGCCGGAGCTCGCTCAAGCGGTGGGCCTGGCGCCGGCCGTGGTCGATGTCCGCATGGCCGACCTGGTCGAGTCGGGCCACGCGCGGCGCCGTGACGGGAACATGGCGGGATGGGTCCTCACGCCCGAGGGCCGCGCCCANGGAGAGGCGCTGATCGCCGAGGAGTTGGACGCTGCAGGGGAGCGGGAGGCCGTCGCCGACCTGTACCAGCGCTTCCTCGGGGTCAACCAGGGATTCCTCTCCCTGTGTACCGACTGGCAACTGCGCGAGGTCGACGGGGAGCAGGTCCTCAATGACCATGCCGACGCCTTCCACGACGACTCCGTCGTCGCCCGCCTGCTGGAGGCAGACGTGGTCGTCCAGTCGATCTGCGTCCAATTGGCGGAGCGCCTCGCTCGCTTCGACGGCTACGGTCGGCGCTTCAGCGATGCACTCGGTCGAGTCCAGGCCGGCGAGGTCGAGTGGTTCACCAGGCCGATGATNGATTCGTACCACACGGTGTGGTTCGAACTGCACGAGGACCTGCTGGCGACGCTCGGCATCGAGCGCGCAAAGGAGGGTGAGCAGGCATGACGACGGAACCGAGGTTCGGGCGGGTGCTGACCGCCATGGTCACGCCGTTCGCCGAGGACGGGTCGCTCGACCTCGACGGTGCGGCCACGTTGGCGCGCTGGCTCGTCGAGCAGGGCAACGACGCCCTGGTGGTCGTTGGAACGACCGGCGAGGCGCCGACGCTCACGCACGACGAACAGATCGAGGTCGTGGCCGCCGTGGTCGAGGCGGTCGACGTACCCGTCGTCGCCGGTGCGGGGAGCAACGACACCCGATCGGCTGTCAGGAACACGGAGCGTTGCGCCGAGGTCGGTGCCGACGCCATCCTGACCGTCACGCCTTANTACAACCGGCCCTCCCAGGCGGGCCTGATCGACCACTTCACGGCTGTGGCCGAGGCCTCGGACCTCCCGGTGATCCTCTACGACATCCCGCCCCGTTCGGGCCGCAAGATCGAGACCGCCACCCTGCTCCGCCTCGCCGACGAGGTCGAGACGATCGTGGCCGTCAAGGATGCCGCGGGCGACGTGGCCGAGACGGCCCGCCTGGTCGCNGCCGCACCGGAGGGCTTCGAGGTCTACAGCGGGGAGGATGCACTGACGTTGGCGCTGCTGGCCGTGGGTGCCGTCGGCGCGATCAGCGTGGCCTCCCACTGGGTCACACCTGAACTGGTGCGCATGTTCGAGGAGTTCTTCTCCGGAGACCATGCCGCCGCACAGGAGTCGAACCGGAGGCTGATCCCCTCGTACGACTTCGAGTCGGGCGACCTGCGGCCCAATCCCGTGCCGAGCAAGGCCATGATGAAGGTCNTGGGCCTGCCGGGCGGCGACTGCCGCCTGCCGATGGGCCCGGAACCCGACAGCCTCCAGGGCGAGGCCCGTCGCCTGCTGGCCGACCTCGGCCGCGGCTGAGTCGTACCCGATCCCNGCGACGATGGCCGTTCCAGTCACCATCACGTTCCTCGGGGGCCTCGGCGAGATCGGCCGCAACTGTGCGGCGCTGGAGTGCGAGGGCCGCATCGTCCTGCTCGACTGNGGGCAACTCTTCCCCGACGACCTGCCGGGCGTCGATGCGGTGCTGCCNGACTTCACCTGGCTGCTCGAGCGGGCCGACCGGCTCGAGGCCTGCCTCGTCACCCACGCCCACGAGGACCACATCGGCGGCCTGCCCTANCTGCTGCGCCATGTCGAGGTCCCGATCTACGGTTCGCCGTTCACGCTNGGCATGGTGTCGGGCAAGCTCAAGGCGGCGGGCATCCGCCTCCCCGAGATGGTGGCTCTGGGGGACCACGACCGGCGCCAGGTGGGGCCGTTCGACTGCGAGTTCCTGCCGGTCACCCACTCGACGCCGAGCGGCCTGATGACGCTGTTCGGCACCCCGCAGGGGCTGATCCTGCATTCCAGCGACTTCAAGCTGGATCCGACGCCGGTCGACGGCCGGGTCACCGACCTTCCCCGCCTGCGCGAACTCGCCGCCGATCCGGGAATCCGCCTGCTCCTGGCCGACTCCACCAACGCCGACTCGGCCGGTTCGTCGACCAGNGAGTCCTCGATCGGGCCCGTGCTCCGGGGCGTGTTCGACGACAACGAGGGGCGACGGCTGGTTATCGGCGCCTTCTCCAGCCACATCCACCGCATCCAGCAGATCGCCGACGCAGCGGCCGCCACGCACCGCACCCTCGTCGTGCTCGGTCCCTCGATGGTTCGCAACGTCACCCTGGCCCGTGAGCTCGGCCTGCTGCGGGTGTCCGACAGGATGATCGCCACCGCCGACGACATCGACGATCTGGATCCCGAGCGGACCTGCGTGGTATGCACCGGCTCCCAGGGTGAGCCGAGGGCGGCGCTGGCGAAGATGGCCCAGGGGAGTCACCGGCACCTGACCATCGGCGAGGACGACACCATCGTGTTCTCGTCGCATCCGATCCCCGGCAACGAGGCGGCGATCTCCCGCCTCCACAACGCCTTGGCCCGGCGGGGCGCACGGCTGGTCCACAGCGGCCAACTCGGGGTCCACACCACCGGGCACGGCAAGCGCGAGGAGTTGCGCGAGTTGCACGAGTCAGCCGATCCGGAACTGTTCATCCCGGTTCATGGCGAGTACGCCCACCTCGTTGCCCACCACGGGCTGGCGNTGGAGCGGGGGATGGCGACCGACCGGGTCGTGCGATGCACCGATGGCGACCAGATCCGGCTCACGGACCACGGCCTCGAGCCGGTCGGCAGGGTCTCCGACGAGTACGTGATGGTCGATGAACGCGGTCGGACGTTGGGCGAGGACCTGGTCGACGAGCGGCGCGCCCTGTCCGGCGAGGGGTTCGTCCTGGTGCGGGTAGTCGTCGATGGCAAGCGGGGCCGTCTCGCCGAGCCGCCGTTCATCGAGAGCCGCGGCTGGGTGGACGCCGACGAGCGGGGGAAGTGGCACGCCGAGGTGGAGGCCGCCGTCCGCGATGTCGTCGAAGCAGCCCTCGACGACGGAGAGCGCGATCCCGCCGAACTGGCCCGTCGTGCACGCCGGGCCACAGGGAAGCTGGTGTCGTCCCGAACCGGCCGTCGACCCTCGCTCGTTCCGGTGGTCGAGGTGCGCTGAGGCCCGACGAGGGTCCGTGGGGAATCGGAAAGGCTGGTTGACCTGCCGCGATGCGGTCAGGGGCACCCCAATCCGGTCACACCCCGGTGGTACGTTGAGGGGGCCATGAGCACTAAGTCTGTGCGCCCGAAGACGGGTGCCAAGCCCCACAAGGGCTCCGGGTCCGGCCCGTCATCGGCCCGACCCGAAGGCGATCCCCTCACCCGGCGCATGCTGCGGGCGGCGTTTGCCGACCGGGGCAGCGAGTTGCTTGGCCTCTGCCTGGTCCTGGGTGGACTCCTGGCCGGCCTCTCCATCTATTTCGACCGGGCCGGCGTGGTCGGCCGGGTGGTGGACGATGCCGCCAGCTGGTCGGTCGGCCTCACCAAGCTGGTGCTTCCCGTGGCGATGGTGCTGCTCGGCTTCGCCATGTTCCGCGAGCGCTACGAGTTCGGTGAGATCACCAAGCGGATGCCAGTGGGTGGCGTGCTCTGCCTTGCCGGTCTCACCGGACTGTTCCACCTCGGCCGGGACACACCCGGCATCGACGACGGTGCCGATGCCCTGGGAGGTGCCGGTGGCCTCATCGGCCTCGGTGTCGGCGGGGGACTCGACGCTGCCGTGGCCAGGTGGGGTGCGGTTCTGATCCTCGTCGGCATCGTGCTCGTGGGGCTGGCGGTCGTCACCCGCACCACCGCACGCCAGGCGGCTGTCGGCACGGTGAAGGGCCTCCGACCGGTCGGCCGGGCAGTCGGCGACGCCTTCAGGAGCCTCCTGACCCCACCGGGCGACCCCGATGNACCGGTGCTGNGCGTTCCCGAGACGGCGCCNCCCGTTCCGGAGCNCGCCACCGAACCAGAGTCGACGTCCACCGGGATGGCCGCCGAAGAGGCGACGGACCCGAAGCGCCGCAGGAAGAAGCGGACGGCCCCGGTCGGCANCGAACAGACGGGCGAGCAACTCACGATCGAACTCGGCCCGGCCACGGCCGGTTCCCCNTGGAAGCTCCCGACCACCAGGGGCCTGGCCCGCAGGGCGACCCACGACGTCGACGCCAAGGCAGTCGAGGAGCGCGGTGCCCGCCTGGTCGAGGCGCTGTTGGCACACGGCGTCGAGACCCGCCTCGTCGATATGACCGTCGGCCCCACCGTCACCCGCTATGCCCTCCAGGTCGCCGAGGGCGTCAAGGTCTCACGCATCACCAACCTCGCCAAGGACATCGCCTACGAGTTGGCGGCAGCGGACGTGCGGATCCTCGCCCCCATCCCCGGCCAGCGGGCCATCGGCATCGAGGTTCCCAACGAGGAACGCGAGATCGTCGTCCTCGGCGACATCCTGGCGTCGACCGAGGCGGCCAAGGCCACCCACCCGCTCGAGGCGGCCATCGGTCGGGACATCAACGGCCGACCGGTGATGCTCAACCTTGCGACGATGCCGCACATCCTCATCGCCGGTGCCACCGGTGCAGGAAAGTCCTCGTGCATCAACGCCCTCGTCACGTCGATCCTCGTCCGTTCCACCCCGGATCAGGTGCGGTTGATCCTGATCGATCCGAAGCGGGTCGAGATGGGGCAGTACGAGGGCGTGCCCCACCTGCTCACGGCGCCGGTCACCGATCCCAAGAAGGCGGCCAACGCCCTGCACTGGGCGGTCAAGGAGATGGAGCGCCGCTACGACGTGCTGTCGGAGTGTGGCTTCCGTGATATCACCGGCTACAACGCCGCCTTCGACCGCGGCGACCTCGAGGCACCGCTTGGCCTCACCGACGGGGACGGCGAGCCCTCCCGCTACCTGCGCCTGCCGTTCATCCTGGTGGTGGTCGACGAGCTCTCCGACCTGATGATGGTGGCGGCCCGCGATGTCGAGACCTCGATCTGTCGGCTGGCCCAGATGGCACGGGCCGTCGGCATCCACCTGGTCGTCGCCACCCAGCGCCCGTCGGTCGACGTCATCACCGGTCTCATCAAGGCCAACATTCCGGCACGACTGGCGTTCGCCGTGTCGAGCCTCGCCGATAGCCGGGTCATCCTCGACCAGCAGGGCGCCGAGCGCCTGGTCGGTAAGGGCGACATGCTCCTACTCGGCCCCAGTTCCAGCGTCGCCCAGCGCATCCAGGGTGCCTGGGTGGGCGAGGACGAGGTCCGCCAGGTCGTGCAGGCCTGGTGCAAGCAGGCCAAGGCCATGGGCGTCGCCGGCGAGCAGGGCGAAGAGGTCACCGACGAGACCCCGATGGTGGACAGCACCGCCGCCGGCGGCTTCGTGGGTGAGGGTGACGGCAGGTCGACCGCTCCCGCTGCGCCGGCTGGCCACGTCGATATAACGGCTGAGCACCAGCGGCCGACCGGTGGCTCACCCGACGACGACGAGTTGCTCGAGGAGGCCCGGCGACTGGTCGTGTCGAGCGGGCTCGGCTCCACGTCGATGCTGCAGCGCAAGCTCCGGGTCGGTTTCGCCCGGGCGGGCCGGCTCATGGACCTGCTCGAGGAGGCCGGCGTGGTCGGCCCNTCCACCGGCTCCAAGGCCCGCGAGGTGCTCATCGAGGCCGAGGGGCTCGAGGACCTTTCCGAACAGGGCTTCTAGGGCTCCTCCGGCGGTCGGCGGCCGGTAGCGTCGGGNCGTGNTTCTNCANCNNCCTGCTCCTNNTCGNTNGNCTCGGCCNNNNTGNCGNNCNNCGCCGACCNNTTCGTGGTCGGGGCGGCNCAGGTGGCCGCCCGATTGCGCGTNTCGACGGTGGTGACCGGCGCCCTCATCATCGGCTTCGGCACGAGCGCCCCCGAGTTGGTCGTCTCGACCATGGCGGCGATGACCGAAGGGGCCGAGGGCACGGCGTTGGCCATGGGCAACATCGTCGGTTCGAACGTCGCCAACCTGACGCTGGTTCTGGCCATCCCGGCGCTGGTCTTCAAATTCGTTCACATCGAGCTGGGGATCAAGCGCCAGGCGGCGCTCTCCGCATTCGGGGTCACGGTCTTCGCCGCCCTGCTCTTCCTCGTGGAGCCGTCGGCCTGGTGGGGAGTGGTGCTGCTGGTTCTTGCGTTGGCCGCCCTGCGGGCCGTCCTCTGGATCGGCAATCGGTTCGGTGGCGTGCCGCCGCCCGATACCACGGAGGGAGTGAGCCCGTGGGTCCGGACAGGGGTCGGACTGGTCGGGACCGTCGGCTTCGCCTACCTGGTGGTCCGGTCGGCGACTTCGATTGCCGACGACCTGGGCTGGACCGGGGGCTTCGTGGGATTCGCCCTCGTGGCGCTGGGTACTTCGTTGCCCGAACTCGTCACGGCGCTGGCTGCCGCCCGTCGCGGCGAGTCGGGCCTGATCCTCGGCAACCTGCTGGGCTCCAACCTCTTCAACAGCCTCCTGGTCGGGGCGGCGGTGTTCTTCGCCAACGGTTCGACTCCATACGACAAGGTGTCAGGACTGCCAGATGAACCACTACTCGTCATGGTTGCCGTGTCATGGGGAGTCATCTGGTTCATGAGGACCGG
>PACE01000006.1 GCA_002699725.1 Acidimicrobiaceae bacterium | reverse complement strand
CGACTGCTGCGCCGACGACGACTGCTGCGCCGACGACGACTGCTGCGCCGACNACCACNGCTGCGCCGACCACCACNGCTGCGCCGACCACCACNGCTGCGCCGACCACCACGGCTGCGCCGACCACTACGACGACGACGGTGCCCGACCTGCGCCACGAGTTCGTGGCGCTCGAGGGGGTTCCGGGCGTCACCGANACGGAGATCCGGTTCGCCGTCATCGGCATCCGGTCGAACAATCCCCTCGGCACCTGCATCCTCGACTGCTANCTGGACGGGATCCGGTCCTACTTCGAGTACCGCAACGCCGAGGGCGGCCTGTTCGGCCGCGAACTCGTGGTCCACGAGGAACTCGACGACGAGTTGCTCCAGAACCAGNTCCGGGCCCTCGAGGTGATCGCCGGAGAGGACTCGTTCGCGGCGTTCAGCGCCACGNTGGTCGCCAGCGGCTGGGGCGACCTCGACGAGGCCGCCATTCCGACCTACGTCTGGAACATCCACGCAACGGANTCCGCCAACCGCTTCAACATCTTNGGGCACATCCCGGCGATGTGCGCCGAGTGCACCCAGCGCCANGTGCCGTACCTGGCGAAGATCTCCGGNGCCACGAAGGCGGCCTCGCTGGGCTACGGCATCAGCGAGAACTCGAAGGTCTGCGCCCAGTCGGTGGCCGCCTCCATCGATCGGTATTCGGCCGACATCGGNGTCGAGATGGGCTACTTCAACGACNNCATGGACTACGGCCTTCCCAANGGAATCGCCCCAGAGGTGACGGCCATGATGGAGGCGGGCGTCGACTTCGTCTCCACATGCATGGACCTCAACGGCATGAAGACCATGGCCCAGGAGATGAAGCGACAGGGCATGGAAGCGGTCCTCTACCACCCCAACACCTACAACCACCCGTTCGTCGCCGAGGCGGGCGACNTGTTNGACGGCGACTACGTGGCGCCCCAGTTCGAGCCCTTCGAGGCGGACAGTGGCAACGANTNGGCNGCGGCGTTCCAGGNACAGATGGCNTCCGAGGNAAGGGANCTGTCGGAGTTGGCAATGATCGGTTGGATCAACGCGCACACGGCCTTCGAGGCGCTGCTGGGTGTCGGTCCCGAGTTCGCTCGCGCGTCCGTGATCGCCGAGATGAACGGTCGGACCTCCTGGGACGCAGGCGGCCTCATCGTGCCGATCGACTGGACCCGCCAGCACGTGCCGNCGACACCGGACGACCAGTCCAACGGCTACCTGCTGGAGTGTGCAGCGTCCCTGCGAATGAGCGGTGGGGCAATGGAGACGGTTGCTGATCCGGCGACCCCGTGGATCTGCTGGGACAACGCAGACCAGGCGTGGTCGGAGCCACAGCAGGTTTCCTTCGGGGGCTGACCGGGGGACGCCTAACGGCCATGGTGCTTGCAGCAGGAACCGGAGCCGATGTACTCCGTGCCGTCCTGCAGGGGACCCCACCCGGGGCGGTGTACGCCCTCGTCGCCCTCGGCTTCGTCCTGACCTACAAGACCTCGGGGGTCTTCAACCTGGCGTTCGGGGCGCAGGCCTTCGTCTCGGCGGCGATGTACTTCCAGGCACGCGTCGAGTGGGGGTGGTCGACGGTCCCGGCACTGATCCTGGCAGTGTTCGTACTGGCGCCCCTGATTGGTTTTCTCATGGAGCGACTGATCTTCCGGCACCTCAGGACAGCCTCGGCAGTCTCGAAACTGGTGGTGGCGATCGGGTTGTCGGTGGCGCTGCCGAGCCTCTTCGAGACGCTGACCGGCTTCTCCGGCGTCGCCGGAAAGACGCCCGAGGGCCTCGTCCCTGATGGTGCCAACGTGTTCTACGATCCGCTCGGCGTCTATCCGTTCAGCCGGGACGAACTGGTTGCGCTCGGCGTGGCGGTCGTCGGCATGCTGGGCCTGGGCGCCCTGTTCCGGTTCACTTCCCTGGGCCTCGCCATGCGCGCCGTCGTCGAGAGTCCCCGGATGACCGAGTTGGCTGGGATCGACGCCGACCGGGTGTCCTCGGTGGCCTGGATGCTGTCCAGCTTCTTCGCGGGCATGGCCGGCGTGCTGATCGCTCCCCGGTTCAACACCCTGATGGCACCCGACTTCTTCCACCTCGTGGTCGTGGCCATCGCCGCTGCGGCGATCGGGCGACTCGTGAGCCTCCCCCGGGCGCTCCTCGGGGGCCTCGGGCTCGGGATCTTCATCGCCCTGTTCCGGACGTTCCTCCCGAGGTGGTCGGTCGACCTTCCATGGTTGGAGCCGTTCCAGGACAACCTGACCCCCTCGATGCCGTTCGTGGTCCTGTTCGGCGTGCTCGTGCTGTGGCCGGCGATCCGCCGGTCGCCGGCTGCCGCCGACCCGCTATCGGGCGTCGACCCGCCGCCGCCTTCGCTGGCGTCTACGACCCGCAGTGTGACCCTGACCAGGGCCGCCCGCGTGTTCGGCGTCTGCTTCCTGCTCCTGGTTGGGCTGACGGTCTGGTTCCGCGGCGATGTCGTCTGGGTCCACCTGGTCACCCAGGCCATCATCATGTCGATCATCTTCCTCTCGGTCACGGTCATCACCGGCCTCGCCGGGCAGATCTCGCTGTGTCAGGGGACCTTCGCCGCCATTGGCGCCCTGACGGTGTTCCAGTTGGCGGACCGCTGGGACGTGTCGGTCCTCGCAGCAGCGTTGGTCGGTGCTGCCATCGCAGCCGTGGTGGGTGCACTCCTGTCCATCCCCGTCCTACGACTCGGCGGCATCTGGCTGGCCATCGCCACGCTGGCGTTCGCCTTCTTCTTCGATGCCGTGATGCTCAAGTTCTCCTGGGTGGGTGGCGGCGGCTCGTCGTTGTTGCAGGGACACCGAGTCCCCAGACCGGTGCTCGGTCCCTGGGACTTCGCCGACGACCAGCGCTTCCTCGCCCTCGTAGTGGTGGTCTTCACCGTGGTCAGCATTCTCGTGATCCGGATCCGCGAGGGGACGACCGGGCTCACGCTGCGCGGCCTGAGGGGCAGCGAGGTGGCGGCCGAATCGATCGGGGTGTCGCCGGCACGGGCTCGGATGGTCGCCTTCGCCCTCTCGGCGGCGATCGCCGGCCTCGGTGGAGGGCTGTTGGCGATCCACCAGGAGAACGTCAACTACGGCAACAACTTCACGCCGACCGCGGCCCTCTTCTGGGTGGTGCTCGTCGTCACCCTGAGCGCCCGGACCGTGGAGGGCGCGGCCCAGGCTGGTGCGGCGTTTTCACTGTTCAATGCCGTGATCCTGCGGGGCGCGGGCCTCGCCTGGATCACGAGGGGCCACCTGCCCGGGTTCTTCCCGCTGTCGCCGAAGTGGCGGTTCGTGCTGTTCGGCCTTGCGTCGATCCAGTTCGCCCGGCATCCCGAGGGCCTCGTCGAGCACGGCAAGCGGCGGGCGACGGTTGGCGTCGAGGCACGGCTGGCGGCCCGACGGGAGCGGGCCTCGCTACAGGACGCGGATGGGGGCGAGCAGCCATGACCTCCCTGTTCGAGGCGACCGGAGTCCAGAAGTCCTTTTCCGGCATCCGTGCGTTGGAGGATGTCTCCCTGCGCGTCGACGCCGGCGAGAGGGTGGGCCTCATCGGACCCAACGGCGCCGGCAAGACGACGTTCTTCAACTGCGTGCTCGGCGTGCTTCGGCCGGACGCCGGGCGAATCCTGCTGGATGGCGAGGACATCGGTGGCCTGCCGGTCCACCGACGGGCTCGTCGGGGGATCGGCCGGACGTTCCAGCGCATCGAGTTGTTCGCGGACATGACGGTGCGGGAGCACCTCCTGCTCGCCGACCGGGTCCGTCGCGGTGAGGGCTCGCTGTTGCGCGACCTGTTCGGGCGGGGTGTCTCGGATGCCGACGAGCGGCTCCGGTGTGGCGAGGTCCTCGAACTTCTCGGCCTCGGTGACCTGGCCGACGAGCCGGTCGAGGCGTTGAGCCTCGGTCAGGGCCGACTCGTCGAGGTCGGACGGGCCCTGATGACCGAACCCCGCCTACTGCTCGCCGACGAGCCGTCGTCGGGCCTCGACCGCGAAGAGACTGACGCCCTGGCGGCGACCCTGCGCGAGGTGCAGGGAGACCGGGGGTTTGCCGTCCTGCTGGTCGAGCACGACGTTGAGTTGGTGGCGTCGTTCACCGAACGGACGTACGTGCTCGACTTCGGACACCTCATCGCCGAGGGGTCGACAGCCGAGGTGATGGCCGACGAGAGGGTCCGCCAGGCGTATTTNGGCGACGTCGAGGGGGAGAGCGGCTCATGACGCCCGCACTCGAACTCCGGGCGGTCGAGGCCGGCTACGGCCCCTTCCGGGCGCTCTTCGGCGTGACGCTCAGTGTCCCGCCGGGAGGTGCGGTGGCCCTGCTGGGTGCCAACGGGGCTGGGAAGACCACGGTTGCCCGGGTGGCGAGCGGCCTGCTGGTGCCGTCATCGGGCTCGGTCCACGTGGACGGCAGGGATATGACGGGTGAGCGGACGTTCCGCTATGCGCGTGCCGGTGTGGCCCATGCCCCTGAGGGGCGCTCAGTGTTCGCCACGTTCACCGTCGAGGAGAACCTGACCCTGTCCTTCCAACGACTGCTGGGATCGGAGGGCCTGAAAGACGGCCTGGAGCGTGCCTACTCGATCTTTCCCCGCCTGGGCGAACGGCGCCGGCAGGTCGCCGGCACCCTCTCGGGCGGCGAGCAGCGGATGCTGTCGATGGCCCGGGTCCTGGTCGAGGCCCCGCCGGTGCTCGTCGCCGACGAGTTGTCACTCGGCCTGGCACCGATCGTCATCGACGAGATCTATGCGACGCTCGAGGCGATCCGGGCCACCGGGACGGCGATGCTCATCGTCGAGCAGCACGTGGGCCATGCCCTCGCCCTGTGCGACCACGTCGTGCTGCTCGACAACGGAACCGTCGCCTGGGAAGGGCCTGCGGTCGAGGCCGCCGATGTCGTCGTGTCCCGGCTGTTCGAGAAGTCGGGCGGGTGACACGATGAGCCTCGTGGACCTCGACGGAATGCTTGCATGCATCGAGTTCGAGGACCTGGGCGATGGCCGTTGGACGGCACCCCACCTNCAGATGGACTACCGGCGGATCTTCGGCGGCCAGTTGCTCGCCCAGGCGGTGGTGCTGGCGGCCGCCTCGGCACCGGACAAGGCCGTGCGATCGCTGTCGTGCGTGTTCCCCCGCGAGGGGAGTCTCGACGAGTCCCTCGAGTACCAGGTCGAGGCGGTACATGACGGGCGCTCCTTCGCCACCCGGCGGATCACCGGCACGCAGGGTGATCGGGTGTGCCTCATGGCCCAGGCTTCGCTGCATGTCGCGGAGGAGGGACCGGAGCACGGTGACCCCCTGCCGGACGTCGGGCGCCCAGAAGAAGCACAGGCGACCGAACTCTCGATGATCCCGTGGTCCTGCCGGGTCGTCGGCGGGGTGGACCTCAGGGACCGCGGGGTCGGGCCGGCCGAGTTCCGCTTCTGGACCCGCGTCGACCGGGAACTCCCGGATGATGCCGCCGTCCATCAGGCGCTCCTAGCCCATGCCACGGACCTGACCGTGATCGGCACGGCGCTGCGTCCGCACGACGGACTCAGCCAGGCGGACTCGACGGTCCGGCTGGCGACGGCGGTGACCGCCCACCAGGTCGTGTTCCACCGGGCCTTCCGGCTCGACGACTGGTGCCTCGTCGACCAGTGCAGTCCCGTCGCTGCCGGCGCCCGGGCGTTCGGCACCGGCAATGTNTTCGGTGCCGACGGCCACCTGGTCGCCTCGTTCACCCAGGAGTCGATGATCCGGCCGACGGTGCCGGCCCAGGACGCCTCGTGACCGTCGAGTTCGACCCCTTCAGTCGGGACTTCTTCGACGATCCGTACGCCACGTACGCTCGCCTGCGCGACGAGGCTCCCTGCTACCACAGCGAGCGCTACGACTTCTACGCCTTGAGCCGCTACGAGGATGTCGTGGCCGCACACCGCGACCATGACACCTTCATCTCCAGTCGGGGGCTCACCTACGAACAGTTGAGCGACCCCGACGCCGATGTACCGGCGTCGATCATCACGATGGATCCGCCGGACCACACCCGGTACCGGAAACTCGTCAGCCGGGCCTTCACACCGAGGGCGATGGCCGGCTGGGAGGACCTGGTACGCGGCATCGTGTCGGGATACCTGGAGCCGCTCGTGGGCGAGCCGTCCTTCGACCTCGTCGGCGAGTTCGCCGGCCCCTTCCCCGTCGAGGTGATCTCGGCGATCCTCGGGGTGCCGGAGGGCGACCGCCAACAGATCCGCCACTGGACCGACACAATGCTCCGGCGCGAGGAGGGCGAGGCGGCGAGCGGCGCCGCCGCCCAGGAGGCGGGAATCGCCCAGACCATGTACTTCCTCGAACTGGTGGCCGAGAAGCGGCGGTGCCCGGGCGACGACATGCTGAGTGCGCTCGTCGCCGCCGAGGTCGAGACGGCTGACGGGGGAACAGCCTCGCTCCACGACATCGAGATCGCCGCCTTCGGGACCCTGCTCGGTGCGGCGGGGAGCGAGACGGTCACCAAGCTGGTCGGCAACGCCGCCGTCCTGTTCCATCGAAATCCCGACCAGTGGCGGCTTGTGAAGGAGGACCCCGAACTCCATGCTGACGCGGTCGAGGAGATTCTGCGCTACTGGCCACCGTCGCAGTATCAGGGAAGGTGTTCGGCGGTCGAGAGCGAGTGGCATGGGGTGACGGTGCCTTCCGGAAAGCCGGTGTTCCTCCTGACGGGCGCGGCGACCCACGACGAACGGGCCTACGAGGACCCGGACCGGTTCGACGTCCGACGGGAACAGGCATTGGCGATCGGCCTCGGGCACGGGGTTCACGCCTGCCTCGGAGCCGCCCTGGCCCGGCTGGAGAGTCGGGTTGCGATCGGGGAGATGGCTGCACGCCTACCGGATTTCGCCGTCGACGAGGCAGGGTGCGAACGGGTTCAGATGTCGAACGTGGCCGGCTACTCGAAGGTCCCGGTGCATACCGGTCGCTGAGCCGATCGGGCAGGGTTCGTCACGTTTCGGGGTCCACTCGTAGCGTCACCGGGATGCAGGCAGGGGAGGGGACGGCGGTAGAGCGGCGGGCGTGGCTGGCACTTGCGGTGTCGACGTTGGCGGCGCTGCTGACGGTCATTGACGTCTCCATCGTGAACGTGGCGTTTCCCTCGATCCGGCGCGATCTCGGAGCGTCGGAGGTGGGCTTGTCCTGGGTCCTTTCCGGCTACTCCGTGGCGGTCGGCGCCTTCCTGCTGGTCGCCGGACGACTGGCGGACCAACGTGGTCGCCGGCGCATGTTCCTGATCGGCGTGACCGTCTTCGTGGTGGGGTCGTTGTTCTGCGGGCTGGCACCCACCACCGGATTCCTGATCGCTGCGCGCGTTCTCCAGGGGATCGGCAGTTCGGTGATCGGCCCCGCCTCGCTGTCGATGGTCCTGCCCGACTTCCCACCGGAACGCCGATCGATGGTGCTCGGCATCTGGGGAGCGTCGGCAGCCCTCGGGGCGGCGCTGGGGCCCTCGGTCGGTGCCGTCCTCCTCGACCTGTTGTCCTGGCGGTGGGTGTTCCTCGTCAACGTCCCGATCGGCGCCCTGCTGCTCGCCCTCACCCCCCGATTCGTCCGGGAGAGCCGGGACCCCGCTGCAACCGGACGGTTCGACGTTCTCGGAGTACCGGCCGGCACGTTCGGCGTGGCGCTCGTCCTGGTGGCGGTCGTACAGGGAGGCAGGTGGGGCTATGGCTCGGGGGCGACCCTGGCGTCGGCGCTGGTCGGGGTCCTGTTCATGGGCATCGTCGTGGTCCGCTCGATGACGCACCCGGAGCCGTTGCTCGACCTGAGCCTCTTCCGGATCCGGTCGTTCTGGTCGGCCGCAGCGGGGCAGGTCTTCTTCACCACCTCGTTCATCAGCATCATCTTGTTCAACACGCTCCTCCTTCAGGAGTTGTGGAACTGGTCGCCGCTGGCGGCCGGTTTCGGCGTCGTACCCGGCCCTGCGTTGGCCGCGGTGATCGGTGGCCCCGTGGGGTCGATCGCCGACCGGGTCGGCCACCGGAACCTGTTGGTGTTCGGGTGTACGGTCGCCGGGCTCTCACCGACCTGGCTGTGGCTACGCGTGGGGACGGAGCCCGACTATGCCGCCGACGTCCTGCCGGCGCTGCTGTTTCTCGGCGTGGGCGTGTCGTGCACGTTCGCGATCTTCAGTTCACTCGGCCTCCGGGAGGTGCCGTCGGCACGATTCGGTACGGCAAGCGCCACGCTGCGCACGACCTCAACCCTCGGATTCGCCGTCGGCGTGGCTGTCGGCATAGCGGTCTTCGATGCGGCACTTCCCCTGGGGCCCCTGGTCGCCTTTGANCGGGCGTGGGCCTTCATGGCCGTCACGATGTTCGTCGGAGCGGCCTTCTGCGCGATCGCCTGCCCGGGGCGCATGGCGACGACGTCGTCCCGGGCCCGGGTCGGGTCCTAGGCGGCTGCTCCCAGGCTCACCGGAAGGGTGCTGCGTCCCCGCAGGATGATCCGGGCGTTGAAGGTCGGCTCAGCCGCCAGGGTCAGGTCGGGGAAGCGCCGCACGAACCGAGTGATGGCNATCTCCCCCTCGAGCCGGGCCAGCGCCGCTCCCAGGCAGTGGTGGACACCGCTCCCGAACGACACATGGCGGGCAGCATCCGCCCGGGTGACATCGAGGGTGTCGGCGGTGTCCCCCCAGAAGTCAGGGTCCCGATTGGCGCTGCCGAGCGCCGTCAGGANCNTCTCGTTCGCTTCCACGAGGACACCGGAGATCTCGGCATCGTGGAGGAGGCGGCGTCCGGAGGTCTGCACCGGGCTGTCCCAGCGGAGGAGTTCGTCGGCGAGGGTNGCATCGACCGAGGGATCGTCTCGGACGAGNGCCAACTGGTCCGGCTGCTCGAGCAGGGCATGGATCCCGTTGCCGATCAGGTTGACCGTTGTCTCGTGGCCCGCCACGAACAGGAGGGAGACCATNGAGAGGAGTTCCGGCGTCGACATGCGATCGCCCTCCTCCTCGGCCTCGANGAGATGAGTGAGCAGGTCGTCGCCCGGGTTCCGACGCTTCTGCTCGACGGCNTCGGCAAGGTAGGTGTCCATGCGGGCGCCGCCGTCGAGGGCAGCGGTTACCTGCTCGGGAGTGAGGAACGGCTCGAGCGTCTGTGTGATGGCGTGGGACCAGCCGCGGACCATGGCTACATCGGTGTCGGGCAGCCCGAGCATGGCGTGGATCACGGCGAACGGGACCACGAAGGCGTACTCGCCGATCAGGTCGATCTCGTCGTGCCCGGCGAGTTCGTCGAGCAGGTTGTCGACAATGGCGGAGGTCTGTTCGCGCATCCGGCCGATCGAACGGGGGGTGAAGGTTCGCTGCACGAGCCCGCGCAGGCGGGTGTGGTCGGGCGGGTCCAGGCCGAGGATCGACGGCTCCCGCTGGGCNCGGAGCACCTGNAGTGGGCGCATGTGCTCGGGCACCTCGGCGTTGGTCTCGAATTGACGGACCGAGGTTTCGGTGTCGCGTAGCACCCGGTGGACGTCGTCGTAGCGGGACACGAGGAGGGTGCCGATCGGTGTCCGGTGCACGGGATCCTCATCGCGGAGCCTTGCATAGGTGGGATAGGGGTCGACGAGGAACTCGGGGTCGAACGGGTTCCAGGATGGGACGGCCCGGACATCGGTCATGGGGCGGACGATACCGACGGTCGCCCGACCGGGACGAGACGGGGCTCAGAGCGCAGCGCCGACCNGGTGGCCGCTGCGCACGGCGCCCTCGATGTACCACTCCTCGCCTGCGTCGCCGACNACGTGGACCTCGTGGCCGGCGGCCAGGAGGGNGTCGGCGAGCGAGCGGTCCGCCCGCACCCCNCCGGCGATGACCACCGTGTCGGCATCGAGNCGGAGGGTCGCATCGCCGTGTCGGTACTCGACCTGGGTGGGCGAGATGGCGGTTGTCTCGGCTTCGGTGTGGAACACCACGCCGGCGCTCCGGGACTCGTGGAGGGCCCGCCACCGTCGTGGGTGGGCCATGGCGCTCGCTGGTTGGGTGCCGGGCTCGAGCACGTGGACCGTGCGTCCCCGCTCGGCGAGGAAGTGCGCCAACTCGGTGCCGACGAGGTCGCCGTGGACGATCACGACGCGGCGGCCGACGGGCATCCAGAACCGGGAAAGGGACCGGACCCGGCCCATGTCCCTGGTGAGGCCGAGGAGGCGCCCCGCACCGAGGGCCAGTCGCGTCAGGGGTCCGGGGCGGCGTGCACCGAGGTCACCGTCGCCGGTGAGTAGTGCCCGGAGGTCGTCACCGGACAGCACGTGGGGGAGGTCCATGCCGGGCAGGTCGGGTCGGTCCCGCAGGGCGCCGGTGGCGACCACGACGGCGTCGGGTGCGAGCGCGGCGATCACCTCGGCGTCGGCCCTCACGCCGGTCCGGACGTCGACACCGGCATCGGCGATCGCGGCGCTGAGGAAGTCTACGAACTCGCCGTTGAGCGGGGTCGTGAGCGACGAGAAGCGTGCGGTGCCACCGAGACGCTCCGCGGCCTCGAGCAGGGTGACGCGGTGTCCACGTTCGGCCGCGACCCGGGCACATTCCATTCCACCCGGTCCGCCCCCGACCACGACGACGTGCCGTGGGGAACTTGCTGGTGACGGGTCGGGTTCGCCATAGTGGCCGAGCCTTGCGTTGACCGCACAAACGGGCCGACCGCTCCAGAAGTTCTGGGCGACGCAGACGAAACAGTTGATGCAGGGGCGCACCAGGTCGGGCCTGCCGGCGTTGAGGCGGCGGACCAGGTCGGGGTCGGCCAGGAGTTGCCGGCCCATCGACACGAAGTCGGCGCCGCCCTCGCCGAGGATGCGTTCGGCATCCGGGGGTCGGATCCGACCGACGGCGAGCACGGGAACGTTGACCGCCGCCTTCACGGCCCGGGCCAGGCCCTCATACTGGTTGGGCTGCCAGGGAAGGGGTGCGTCGGTGAACCCGATGCCAGTTCCCGATGACGATGTGGCCGAGACGTGGATGGCATCGGCGCCGGCAGTGGCCGCAGCCCTGGCGTGGCCGGCGGCGTCATCGATGGTGATGCCGTTCTCGACGCCGTACTCGTGGCCGTCGAGGCGCACGATGACCGCGAAGTCCGTACCGCACCGGTCGCGCACCGCGGCGACGACCTCGACGAGGAGTCGGGTTCGGCCCTCGAGCGAACCGCCGTACGCATCGTCCCGGCGGTTCCATGCCGGGGACAGGAACGTCGAGAGGAGGTAGCCGTGGGCGGCGTGCACCTCGATCCCGTCGAATCCAGCCTGCTGAACCCGTGCGGCGGCGTCGGCGAAGTCGCGAACGATGCCCTCGAGTTGTCCGGCCGTCGCCTCGGCGTAGGTGGCCATCTGGCCGCCGGTGAGGGTCGCCATCCGCAACAACTCGTCCATCGTCGTGTCGGCCATCATCCCCCGGGGGTCCGACGGAGGCGGTGGGAGCGACGGAATCAACGCCGGCCTCCCCTCGGAGACGTCGACGCTCGACGTTTTGCCGTGGTGGCAGACCTGGACGACGATTTTCGCACCATGGGCATGGACGGCATCGGCAAGCCGCCGGAGGTCCGGGACCACGCCATCGTGCGAGAGTGCGGGTTGGTGGCGGGCGGTCGCCCCGTACGGGTACGAGACAGCAGATGTCTCGACGATCAGGAGCCCGACGCCACCCCTTGCCCGGGCCTCGTAGTGGGCGACGGTCTCGTCGGTGACCAGGCCCTCGTCGGTGCAGTTGTTCTGGTCCATGGCCGGGAGCACGACCCGGTTCCGGAGTTCCATCCCCCCGATCCGCCCGGGGGCAAGCAGGTTCGGAAACGAGTCGGCCACGTCCGTCATCTTGGCGGATTGGTGCCGCTCTGCCCAACGCGGCTCGCCTGTGTCCCGCTTTTGGCCGCTGTGTCGGTGGTTGCCTTCTGCACGGTGGCGCAGGCGTGGGATCGCCAGGTGTTGGCCTACTGAAACGGAGACGACGACAAGGGAGGGGAACTCAGCGTTTGCCGTTTGGGGCGAGCTTTCTGAGGCTCTTCTGGCGCCAGTCTTCGGTGGTGTCGACGGCGTTGAAGGTGAAGCAGTGGATGCCCACGATGTCGAGTTCGTCGGCGACGGCGGACAGGGGGGCGACCAACTTGTTGGGGTTGTATCCGCCGGGGGAGAGCAGGCGGATGACCGAGGCCCGGTTCTTCTTGAGGTAGCGGGCCGAGTGGCCGATGCCGAGCCGGAGCGAGATGGTCAGCAGCTTGGTTCGGTCGACCGCTCCGGGTACGCCGAGGTGGCAGGGGAGCGTCAAGCCGGCGGACCGACGCTGCCTCAGCCAGTCGCGGATCGTCTCGGCGTCGAAGCACATCTGGGTGGCCATGTAGCCCTCGAGGCCGGCCTCGACGATCATCTCCTGCTTCTCCATCTGGGCATCGAGGAGGGCCTGCTCGGGGATGGTGGAGTGGCCGTCGGGATACGAGCCGATGCCGACCACGTCGATGTCGGGCCGACGATCCAGGAACGAACGCAGGAATCCGGCGGCATCGGTGAAGGGGCCACGGGGTTCGGCGTCTCCGCCGACCACGAACACCTTCCTGATGCCCTGCTCGTTGACCCGCTGCACGATGCTGTCGACGTGCGCCTCGTCCTCGACCATGCGGGCGGCGAAGTGCGGGATCGTGGTGTGGCCGTCGTCGGCGAACGTGGCACACAGGTCGAGCGTGTCATCGATCGTCTTGGCGGGTGAACAGGTCACCGAGATCGTCGAATTCTCCGGCAGGAACGCCGCCTGGTCGTGGACGTTCTTGAGCGGGATCAACTCATAGGTCATGTCCTCGAGCAGTCGCCGATGGGTGGCCTTCTCCGCCTGTGAGCGGATGGGGCCCTTTCTGGGTGGGGTCGAATCTGAAGCTCCACTCATCGTGGCGCGACCTCCTCGTGGCTTCGTGGCCGGGCTGATGCTGCCGTCCGGCTCAACTAAGGCCGACGATCTCACCGTGCTCGTCGATGTCGATCCCTGCGGCGCCGGGCGTCTTGCCGAGCCCGGGCATCGTGCGCATGTCGCCGCAGATCGGGTACACGAACCCGGCGCCGACCGAGGCCCGCACTTCGCGCACGGGAAGGGTCCAGCCGGTCGGCGCTCCCTTGAGGGCCGGATTCGACGAGAGTGAGAGGTGCGTCTTGGCGATGCAGACGGGCAGGTTGCCGAAGCCGTTGGCCTCGTAGGTGTCGATCTGCTTGTTGGCGGCAGGTGAGAATTCGGCGCCGTCGGCGCCGTACACCTTGATGGCCACGGTGCGGACCTTGTCGCGGAGCGACATCTCGTCCGGGTAGAGCACCTGGAAGTTGGACGGCTCGTCGGCCGCCTCGGCGACCGCCTCCGCCAACTCGGCGGCACCGGAGCCACCGTCGGCGAAGTGCGTGGTTATGGCGGCGCGGGCGCCGTACTCCTGGGCGATCTCGTGGATGGCCTGGATGTCGATGTCGTGGTCGCCCGGGAACACGTTGATCGCGACCACGGGGGAGACGCCGTGGATCTGCATGTTCTCGAGTTGCTTGCGCAGGTTGTCGCCGCCCTGGTGGACCTCGTCGGGGTTCTCGAGGAGGAGTGCCTCGGGCAGCGGCTTGCCGGCGATGATCTTGTGGTTGCCGGAGTGGGCCTTGAGGCCGCGCACGGTGGCGACCAGGACCGCGGCATCGGGGGCGATGCCCGAGGCACGGCACTTGATGTTGAAGAAGCGTTCGGCGCCCATGTCGGCGCCGAAGCCGGCCTCGGTGAGGAGGAAGTCGCCGGTGTGGATGCCGATCTGGTCGGCCACGATCGACGAGTTGCCGGTGGCGATGTTGCCGAACGGACCGCAGTGGACCAGCGCCGGCGTGCCCTCGAGGGTCTGCATGAGGTTCGGCTTGATGGCCTCGCGCAGGATGACGGTCATCGAGCCGGCGACCTGCAGGTCCTCGGCGGTGATCGGTGTGCCGGCCTTGCTGTAGCCGACGACAATGCGGCCCATGCGGGCGCGCAGGTCCTGGAGGCTGGTGCAGAGGGCGAGGGCCGCCATGACCTCGGAGGCGGCGGTGATGTCGAAGCCGGTCTCCCGGGGGATGCCGTCGAGGCGACCGCCCATGCCGACCACGATGTTGCGCAGGGCCCGCTCGTTGATGTCGAGGACCCGCCGCCAGGTGATGTTGTGGAGGTCGAGTCCGAGTTCGTTGCCGTGGAAGAGGTGGGCGTCGAGCATTGCCGAGCACATGTTGTGGGCAGCGGTGACGGCGTGCATGTCGCCGGTCAGGTGGAGGTTGAACAACTCCATCGGTACGACCTGGCTGTAGCCGCCGCCGGCGGCGCCGCCCTTGATCCCGAAGGTCGGACCCATGGAGGGCTGGCGGATGGCGATGGTGGCCTTCTTGCCGATGTGGCTGAAGCCCTGGCCGAGGCCGACGGTCGTGGTGGTCTTGCCCTCGCCGAGCGGCGTNGGGGTGATGGCCGAGACGACGACGTAGCGCGCCTTCGGGCGGTCGCCCATGGCCTCGATGGCGTCGAGCTTGATCTTGGCGGCGCCGTCGCCATAGGGCTCGAGGTATTCGCGNGGGATGCCGGCGGTGTCGGCGATNTCGGCTAGCGGACGGATCGTGGCGCTGCGGGCGATTTCGAGGTCGGAGGGGAAAGACATCGTTGGCTCTCTCTGGTCGGGTTGGCTTGNTGGAGAACGAAGGGGANCNCGNCGGTNGNCCGCAGGACGGGAGGGCGGTTCGGGCCGCGGCGAGTGTAGTGAAGGGAAGGCAGACAGTCCACCTAGAGGAAAGAACCTCCCCTGAGGAGGCAGGTCCTGGTGGGTGGGAGGCCTAGACGAACGAGTCGGGCAGCACGTCCTTTCTCCGGGCGATGAATTCGAGCAGGGCCTCGTCGACGGCCTCGTCGATGGCTGGCGCCTCGTAGTCGGCCAGCATCTGCTTCCAGATCCCGTTGGCCCGCTGGGCGGCGTCGAGGCTGCCGTCCTCCTCCCACTGTTCGAAGCTGTCGTTGTTGGCGACCTCCGAGCGTGCGAAGGCGGTCTCGAAGTTGGCGTAGGTGTGGGCGGTGCCAAGGAAGTGCTGGCCCGGGCCGACATCGCGGATGGCGTCCATCGCCTGGCCATTCTCCGACAGGTCGACGCCGCCGACGAATTTCGCCATCAGGCCGCACTGGTCGGCGTCGATGACGAACTTTTCATAGCCCGTGGCCAGGCCACCCTCCAGCCAACCGGCGGCATGCAGCATGAAGTTGACGCCGCCCATCATCGCCGGGATCAGGGTGGCCATGCTCTCGGCGGCAGCCTGGGCATCGGGGACCTTCGAGGCGCAGAGGTTGCCGCCCGATCGGAACGGGACGCCGAGACGACGGGCCAGCGCCGCCACCGTGTAGAGAACCAGCGCCGGTTCCGGCGTGCCGAAGGTCGGGGCTCCGGTTTGCATCGACATGGACGAGGCGAACGACCCGAACACCATGGGGGCGCCGGGCCGGACCAGTTGGACGAACGCCATCCCGGCAAGCGCCTCGGCAAGGGTCTGGGCGGCGACGCCGGCGACCGTGACGGGTGCCATGGCGCCGGCGAGGATGAACGGGCTGATCATCGTCGCCTGCATGTTGCGCGCATAGACCTCGGCGGCACCGAGCATCGAGGCGTCCCATGCCATGGGCGACGAGGCGTTGATCAGGCTCGTCATGACAGTGTTTCCTTCGACGAAGTCGTCACCGAAGGCGATCCTGGCCAGGTCCACCGAGTCCTGGGCCCGCTCGGTGGCGGTGACGGAGCCCATGAACGGCTTGTCGCTGTAGCGGAGGTGGGCGTACACCATGTCGAGGTGCCGCTTGTGGACCGGGATGTCGACCGGCTCGCACACCGTGCCCCCCGACAGGTGCATGTGGGGACTCTGGTAGGCCAGCTTCACGAAGTTGTGGAAGTCGTCGATCGTGGCGTAGCGGCGACCCTTGTCGAGGTCGTGGACGAAGGGCGAGCCGTAGGCGGGCGCGAATACGGTGGCGTTGCCGCCGACCTGCACGCTGCGGGCCGGATTGCGTCCGTGGTGCGTATAGACGGCGGGAGCGCTGGCGGTGATGATCTCCCGGCACATGCCCCGGGGGAACCGCACCCGTTCGCCGTCGACCTCGGCGCCGGCCGAACTCAGGAGCTCGAGGGAGCTCGGGTAGTCGCGGAAGTCGATGCCGAGTTCCTCGAGGATCGTGTCGGCATTCTCCTCGATCGTGACCAGGCCCTCCTCGGACATGACCTCGAACGGCGACATGGCCCGGATCAGGAAGGGGTGGACGTCGGCTGCGGCAGTCTCCGCTCGGGCGGCCTGACGGGCTGCTCGGCCTCCGGATCGGCGACGGGGTGCATCGCTCATTGGCTGGCTTCCTCTCGTGTGGGGCGGCGGCGTCGCCGCCGGTTTTCGGTGGCGCCGCCGGTCGATGGGTGCTCGGGAAGGTCCAGGACCGTGGAGAGTCCCGGGTAGTCGGCGGTGCGGTGGGGGACGGCCATTGCGTCGACGAAGTGCTCCTGGAAGGCGGGCTCCAGTGCGGTCTCGATCTTCTCGATGTCGCCGACCACCTCCTGGATCTCGCGTCGGGCGGCACCCGAGAGCAGGGCGATGGCGGCACCGGCACCTGCGGCGTTGCCGACGGCGACCACCTCGGAGGGGACGCAGTCGGGGATCAGGCCGAGGACCGTCGCCCGGACGGTGTCGATGTGGCTGCCGAATGCGCCGGCGAGGGCGATGCCGTCGAGCCGGTCGACGCCGAGGTGGTCCATCAGGAGCCGGATGCCGGCGTAGAGGGCCGCCTTTGCGAGCTGGATCGCCCGGACGTCGTTCTGGGTGATGAGGATCCGGGGCCCGTCGTCGGGGCCGTGGAGGAGGTAGGCGAACGTGCGGCCNTCGGGTTCGATGCGCGGCGAGGATCGGGTGTCCGCTCCGCCGATGACGCCGTCGGCGGTCATGAGGCCGGCGAGGTACATCTCGGCGACGACCTCGATGATCCCCGAGCCGCAGATCCCGGTGACNCCGGTCTGGGCCACTGCCTCGTCGAAGCCGGGCTCGTCGGACCACGGCTCGACCCCGAGCACCCGGATCCGGGGCTCGCCGGTCTCCGGATCGATCCGGACGCGNTCGATGGCGCCCGGCGTCGCCCGTTGGCCTGCGCTGATCTGGGCTCCCTCGAAGGCCGGGCCGGTGGGGCTGGAGGCGGCCAGGGTGCGGCCGTCACCCGAGAGCACGATCTCGGCGTTCGTGCCGATGTCGACCACGAGTTGGACACCGTCGGCTTCGTGGGGTCGGGTGGCGAGGACCACGGCGGCGGTGTCGGCTCCGACGTGCCCAGCGATGCAGGGCAGCATGTGGGCACGGGCGGCCGGGTGGACCTCGAGGTCGAGTTCGGTGGCCGTCCGGTCGACCGCCTCGGAGATCTCGAGGGTGAACGGGGCGACCCCGAGCGGGGTCGGGTCGAGGCCGAGCAGGAGGTGGTGCATGATCGGATTGCCGACGAGGACCAACTCGAGGACCTCGTCGCGTGTGGTGCCGCCCTCCTCGCAGAGCTGGCCGATGAGCTCGTCGAGCGACTCGCGGACTGCCCGGGTCAGCTCGACCTCCCCTCCGGGGTTCATCATCACGTAGGAGACCCGGCTCATGAGGTCCTCGCCGAACCGGATCTGGGGGTTCATGGTCCCGGCGGTGGCGAGTGCCGTGCCGGTCGCCAGGTCGAACAGGTGGCCGGCCAGGGTGGTGGAACCGACGTCGACGGCGACGCCGAGCGCCCGGTCGCGGAGCCCCGGCCAGACGGCCACGACCTGGCTGTCGTCGCGTATGGCCACGGTTGCAAGGCTCGATCCGTCGGCCACGATGTCGAGGTCGGGGGGCAACTCAAGTCCCGTGAGGCCCCACTGGTTGCCCAGGGCCGCCAGCAGGTCGTCGCCCTCGCCGAATTCGACCAGGCGCAACACGAGCACCGGGTCGAGTTCGATGTCGCCCTGGTCGATGTCCTTGCGGATCACCTGGCGGTGGACCTGGCTCTCTGCAGGCACGTCGACGACGAGGTCCCCGCGGATCGTGGCGGTGCAGCTCAGCCGCCTGTCCTCGGTCAGCGGTCTCCGGCCCCGGTAGTCCGCTTCAACGGTGCCCGGCGGGGAGAGGTGGGAGGCGTCGGCCGTGATGCCGTGCTTGGCGAACTCGCCGAACATGGGCTCGACCTGGCAGCGTCCGCAGATGCCGCGGCCACCGCAGACCGAGTCGATGTCGACGCCCAATCGTCGGGCAGCGTCGAGCACTGTGGTGCCGGGAGAGACGTCCCCGCGGCGCCCTGACGGCGTGAAGACCACGAGGTGGTCGTCGTCGCTCATCGGTTCGTCGTGCCGGGGTCTCAGGCCTGGCGACGGCGACGGCCGTTGCGCTCGCGGCCTGCGCCGATGGACGGGTCGCGGTGGGAGCGGATCCATGCAGCGCAGTCGGTGTCGTAGCCGGCGAGGACGTTGGCGGCCTGGATGGCCGTCTTCACTTCCTCGTGGAGCGGGCTCATGATCGCCGACGTCATGCCGGCGCCCATCGCCATGGCGAGGAACGTGCCGGTGATGTGGTGCCGGTTGGGGAGGCCAAAGCTGATGTTGGATGCGCCGCACGTGGTGTTGACGCCGAGTTCCTCGCGGAGTCGTCGCACGAGGGAGAACACCTGCTGGCCGGCGNTTCCCATGGCGCCAATCGGCATCACCAGAGGGTCGACGACGACGTCGCATGCAGGGATGCCGTGGTCGGCGGCGCGTTCGACGATCCGCTTGGCGATCGAGAAGCGGACTTCGGGGTCCTCGGAGATCCCGGTGTCGTCGTTCGAGATGGCGACGACGGCGGCGCCGTGCCTGGCGACAAGAGGAAGGACCCGCTCCATCACCTCGTCCTCGCCTGTGACGGAGTTGACGAGGGGTTTGCCCACGTAGGCGGATAGGCCGGCCTCCAGTGCCTCGATGATCGACGAGTCGATCGAGAGGGGTACGTCGGTGACGGACTGCACGAGCTTGACGGCCCGGGCGAGCATCGCCGGNTCGTCGGCCAGNGGGATNCCGGCGTTGATGTCGAGCATTTGGGCGCCGGCNGCGACCTGGGTGAGGGCATCCGCTTCGACCCGGCTGAAGTCGCCGGCCTTCATCTCCTCGGTCAGCAGTTTGCGGCCGGTCGGGTTGATGCGCTCGCCGATCATGACGAAGGGTCGCCCGAAGCCGATCGCCACCTCCCTGGTGGCAGAGCTGAGAACGGTGTCCGTCATCGAGGATTCTCCTGGAGTCTTAGGGGGAGTGGGGGGAGCGGGGACAGGGCCCGGTGTTCGTCAGTCATCCCGGTCGACGCCGCCGGAGTGGACCAGCCGTTCGAGTCGGTCGTTGGAGTACTCGGCGTCGATGCGGGCTGTCTCGGCGGCGACCGACGAGGCGAGGTCGCCGTTGCAGTTGCCGGATTCGCGTCGCCACTCGGCGACATAGCTGTCGGTGTCGGTGCAGCCGGCGACCATGGCGGCACGATCGATGGCGTGCTGGAAGCGGGCGTCGAGCAGGGCCTTTTCCTTGGTTCTCCCTTCTTGGGCGGTGACCTGGGCGGGGATGTCGCGCCAGTAGATGGTGACGAGTCGGGCGGCCATGGATCAGGCGATCGGAAGGGGGTCGGGGGTGGGCCGCATAGCGCCGAGGGCGACGATGCTGGTCGCCAGTTCGCCGTAGCCCGTACGACGGTGCTCGAACCGGAGGCCGAGCCGGTCTGCGGCGGCTTCGGCGCGGACGACGAGTTCCGGATCGTCAACCTGGGCCAGGTAGACGAGTCGGGTGTAGTTGCCGAAGTAGTCGTCGCGGAGTTCGGGGTGGCGGTCGAGGCCGAGGAACCCGATCACGAGACGATCGAAGTGACGGGCCAGGTAGTCGGTGAGGTAGAAGGTCCCGATCTCGGCGTCCTGGAGCTCGGTGAAGGCATCAGTGCCGGTGAAGAACTGGTAGCAGTGGGCACCGGGCAGGCGTTCGACGCCGAGATCCTCGCAGACTGCGTCCAGCCGGCCGCCGGTGCCGCAGTCGGCGTAGCCGACGTAGACCTTGTCGTACCGGTCCCTGGACTCAAGGACCCGCGCCGCGACGGCGTCGGGGATGAGATCCGGGGTGTTGTGGTAGGAGGCGGGCAGGCACTCGACGTCTATGCCGTTCAGGCCGTTGGCCCGTATGACTTCGAGGAGTTCCCGTGCGAGGGCTCCGCAGGCGACGACGAGGACCCGCCGCTTGGACGCCGGCATGGCGTCGGTACGGCCGGGCATTTGGGTTCAGACAGCGGCGCGGCGCTCGGTGACCAGGCGCTCAGCGGTCTCCGAGGCGACGGCGGCATCGCGGCAGTAGGCGTCGGCGCCGATGGCTTCGCTGAACTCCTCGTTCAGCGGGGCGCCGCCCACGATGATCATGTACTCCTCGCGGAGGCTCTTCTCGATCAGCGTGTCGATGACGACCTTCATGTAGGGCATGGTTGTGGTGAGCAGGGCCGACATGCCGAGCAGGTCAGGCTTGTGTTCGTCGAGGGCAGCAAGGAACTGTTCGACGTCCGTGTTGATGCCGAGGTCGAAGACCTCGAAGCCGGCGCCCTCGAGCATCATCCCGACCAGGTTCTTGCCGATGTCGTGGATGTCGCCCTTGACGGTGCCGATGACGACCTTGCCGATCGGTTCGGCTCCGGTCTCGGCGAGGAGCGGACGGAGGATGGCCATGCCGGCCTTCATGGCGTTGGCNGCNAGCAGCACNTCGGGGACGAAGAGGATCCCGTCCCGGAAGTCNATGCCCACGATCCGCATGCCCGCGACCAGNNCTTCNTTGAGGACGAGCGATGGGTCCCATCCCCGTTCGAGGAGGATCTCGGTTCCTTCGACGATCTCGTCGGCGAGACCGTCGTAGAGGTCGTCNTGCATCTGTGCCGTCAGGTCCTCGTCGGACAGTTCGGACAGGATGACTTCGTCGTTCAGCGGTTCCTCAGCCATCGTCACACGCTCCATTGCGGGTCAAGGCCCCGGCCTCTTTTGACCGGGACAACGTTGTGGCTCCCACAAACCGGGATGGCTCNACCGAGTGGATGTCGGCGAATGCCTTCCCGAGATGCGGGAAAGGTCTGTATCGTGGAATACTAACGTGAGCGGAAACCGCGANCCACCACCCCGGCGGGCGCGATTTTCGGACCGGAGCACATGGTGGCAACCGTCCAGAGCATCGACCGGGCTTTCGGGCTCCTCGAGGAGTTGGCGCGCCAACCCGCCGGCATCAGCGACCTGGCTCGCAAGGTCGGCCTCCCGACCAGCACGGTCGCCCGACTGCTTGCCACGCTCGAGGGGTGCCATGCCGTGGAGCGCAATCCCGACGGCACCGGCTACCGCATCGGACCGTCGATCGTCACGATGGCGACGAGCGTCGACCCGACCCAGAGCCTTCTGGCCGTGGCAAAGCCGTACATGCTCGACGTGCTCGACGTGGTCGCCGAGGCGGTGGGCCTGGCCGTTCCCGCCGGCTACGACGTCCACTACATCGGACAGGTCGACTGTGCGAATCCGGTCCAGGTCCGCGACTGGACCGGGACGAGCCTCCCGATGCACGTCGTGCCATCGGGTCTGGTGGTCCTGGCGCACTGGCCGGAGGCAGCCGTCGACCGGTTCCTGGACCGACCCCTCGATCGGTACGCACCAAGCTCGATCGTTGATCCCGATCAGATTCGAGAGCGCTTGGAGGAGATTCGATCCGACGGTTTCGTCTGGGTGCTCGGGGAGTTCTCCGAGGGAATCAACTCGGTGGCGGCGCCGTTGTTCAACGGCACGGGTGCCGTGGTCGGCGCCCTGCACAGCCATGGGCCGAGTTACCGGTTCCCCCAGGAGGCGATGGGCGACATCATTGCCAGTCGCGTTTCGGCAGCCGCCTTAGCGGTCTCCGAGGCCCTCGGCTACTTGGCCTGAGCCGGTCACACCGACTGACTCGGGCGACAGGTGGTCTGACCCATGTCTGCCGGATTCGACGCCGCCGCGTCGCTAGGCATCGACATTGGCGACCACATCACCCCGGGGGCTGCGGAACGCGGCGGTCACCGTCGTCTGTGGAATCCTCTTCCGGGGCGAGCGGCTTTTCTGGTGGCAGGTGGTCGGCTTCTTCGGCACCGTCAGTGCGTGGGCCTGATTGTGACGTCCTGAGTCTGGGCATGGCTCGGGGAAAGTAGATTTTGCTGCCATGGGTCGGACCCCGGTTGGCGAGCAGGTCGAAGGACAATGCGTCGTGGTGACGGCAGGGGCGTCCGGTATCGGACGTGCCATGGTCGACGCATTCCTCGAGGCCGGTGCCAGGGTGCACGTGGCCGACCTTCCCGGACACGGTGACGATCTGCCGGACGGCGTCGGCTTCACCGGGGGCGATGTCTCGCGACCGACGGACGTGGACCGTCTCTTTGATGATGCCTCGGCGTCCCTCGGGTCGGTTGACGTGCTCTGCAACAACGTCGGCATCGCCGGTCCCACGGGTCCGATCGAGGAGGTCGACGTCGACAGCTGGGATGAGACGATGGCCGTGAACGTGCGGTCGATGTTCCTGTGCTGTCGGAGGGTCGTGCCGCTGATGCGGGAGGCGGGTGGCGGGGTGATCCTCAACACCTCGTCGACGGCCGGAGTGGTGGGCTTCCCGTTGCGCTCGCCCTACGCCGCGTCGAAGTGGGCGGTGGTCGGCCTGGGTGCGACGCTGGCGATGGAGCTTGGTGAGTTCGGCATCCGGACCAACACCCTGTGTCCCGGGTCGGTGGGCGGCGCCCGGATGGATCGGGTGATCGCCGCTGAGTCCGAGGTGACCGGTGTCGGGTCGGGAGAGGTCCGCGGGCGCTATGAGGACCAGGTCTCGATGCGGACGTTCGTGGAAGGCCGCGACATCGCGGCCATGGCGGTGTTCCTGGCGTCGCCGGCGGCCCGCTACGTGAACGGCCAGGTCATCGCGGTCGACGGTGGCCTCGAGTCCCTGCGCACCACCTTCCGAACCTGAAGACGGTGGGTGCAGAGAGCGGACAGGTCTCTACGTGCGTGCGCGCTCCTGCTTGTNGTCAAGATTTCTCGCGATGCAGTTGGCATTCCCGAATCGTGGATAGCCTCTCGCGTGCGCTGCAGAGGACCGTCGCCTACGGTCGCACCGCCTACTCCACGTTTCATCCGGGTCGGCCGCCGGGTCGGCCGCAGTTGCGAATTGGAGCACCTGAATGAGTGACTTTCCCGAACGCGCCAACGTCGTCGTGATCGGTGCCGGCATCGTCGGCAACTGCATTGTCGGCCACCTCGCCCGCCTGGGCTGGACCGACCTGGTGCTGATCGACAAGGGCCCGCTNCCCAATCCGGGCGGCTCCACCGGCCACGCCTCCAACTTCATCTTCCCCGTCGACCACAACAAGGAGATGGCCCTGCTCGGCGAGCAGAGCGCCAACCAGTTCCGGGACATGGAACTCTCGGTCGACTCCGGCGGCATCGAGGTGGCCCGCACCGAGGAGCGCATGCACGAACTCGACCGGCGCATGACCTCCGCCATGGCATGGGGCATCGAGGCCCACATGCTCACCCCGGCCGGTGTGAAAGAACTCGTCCCCTTCATCAACGAGGANGTGATCCTGGGTGGCTTCTACTGCCCGACCGTNTCGGTCGTCGACTCGCTCGAGACCGGCACCACCATGCGCAGGGAGGCCATCGAGATGGTCGGCTGCCAGGTGTTCGCCAACACCGAGGTACTCGACGTCCTCACCGAGGATGGTCCCAACGCCGGCGATCGGACGGTCACCGGTGTCGTCACCGACAAGGGCACCATCGAGGCCGGGTACGTCGTCATCGCCTGCGGTGTCTGGTCGAACCGCATCGCCAACATGGCCGGGGCCGTGATTCCGCTCGTGCCCACCGTCCACCAGATGGCCGACGTCGGGCCGATGGACATCCTCGCCGAGACCAACAACGAGATCGGCTACCCGATCGTCCGCGACATGGACACCCTTTGCTACGAGCGACAGTCGGCCGGCTCGATGGAGGTCGGCTCCTACGGCCACCGCCCGATCCTCCACCACCCGGACGAGATCCCCTCGAACGAGGAGGCGGCACTGTCACCCACCGAGATGCCCTTCACCCCGGACGACTTCGACGAGCAGATGGAGACCGCCATCGAGTTGATGGACATGCTCGGCGACGCCGAGATCAAGTACGCCATCAACGGCCTGCTCTCACTGACACCAGACGGCATGCCCTGCCTGGGCGAGACCCGCGAGGTCCGGAACCTCTGGTCGGCCGCCGCCGTCTGGGTCAAGGAAGGCCCGGGCATGGCCCAGGTCGTCGCAGAGTGGATGACCTACGGCTATCCGAGGGTCATCGACGTCCACGGGGCGGACATCGCCCGCTTCTACGCCGACGAGTGCAGCGACGAGCACATCTGGTCGCGCGCCGAGGAGAGCTTCAACAAGACCTATGGGATCGTCCACCCCCAGGAGCAGTGGGAGGGGCGCCGCAACCTCGAGGTGGGTCCCTACTTCTCCCGCCAGGAGGACCTGGGCGCCATGTTCTTCCAGGCCCGCACCTGGGAACGCCCGCAGTGGTTTGCATCCAACGCCGACCTGGCCGAGCGCTACGGCCTCGCAGAACGCGAGGTCGAGTGGGACAACCGCTGGTGGAGTCCCATCACGACGGGCGAGCACCTCAACCTGCGTGAGAACTGCGGCGTCGTCGACCTGAGTTCGTTCCAGATCTACGAACTCGAGGGGCCCGGTGCCGTCGAGTACGCCGACTACCTCGCCGTGAACAAGGTCGACGTGCCCGTGGGNCGGTCGATCTACACACCGTGGCTCACNCAGGACGGCGGCTTCCACTCGGACCTGACGATGATGCGCATGGCGGAGGACCGGGTGCGGATCGTCACCGGTGTATTCGACGGTGGCCGCGATTCGTTCTGGGTGCGACGCCACCTTCCCACCGACGGATCNGTGTCGTTCCGCAACATCACGAGGGACGTCACCACGCTCGGACTCTGGGGCCCCAACGCACCAGCGGTCCTTGGGCAGTTGACCGACAACGACCTCGGCCAGGAGGGTTCCCCCTACGGCTCGATCATCGACGTCGACCTGGACTGCGGGGGTACGCGGGTGCCCGTCTCGCTGTTCCGGATCTCCTATGTCGGTGACACCGGCTGGGAGGTCTACACCGACTGGGACAACGGCCCCGCGCTGTGGGACAGCCTCATGGCGGCCGGAGCCGATCTCGGCATCCGTCCGACCGGCGGCGGCGTCTACGGCTCGTCGGGCCGCCTCGAGAAGGGCTACCGGCTCATGGGCGCCGAGCTCGAGAGCGAGTACAACCCGCTCGAGGTCGGCCTTGCCCGCCCGAGGGTCAAGGCTGCCGACTTCATCGGCAGGGAGGCCTACCTGGAGGCCCGTCAGAAGGGCGAGCCCGAGATTGCCGTCTGCACCCTCACGGTCGAGGACCACACCGACGGCCGGGGCCGCCAGCGGTACATGCAGGGTGGCAACGAGCCGATCCTGACCCTCGACGGCGACCGCATCGTCGATTCGCATGGACGTGTCAGCCGGGTCACCTCGGCCGGCCCGGGCCCTTCCGTCGACAGGTTCCTGCTCATGTCGCACCTGCCCCTCGAGCTGACCACCCCGGGTACGGAACTCCAGGTGATGTACATGAACGAGTTCTACCCGGTGAAGGTCGCCTCGACCGGTGCCGTCTTCGACCCGGACGACTCGCGGATGAAGGGTTGAACCGGGTCGGTTCCCCGTGAACCCGAACCAGGGAATCCCCACATGAGAATCCTCGTTTGCGTGAAGCGTGTGCCCGCACCGGGCGCCAAGATCAACATCGCCGGCGACGGCCTGGCCGTCGACACCGCCCACCTCGGGTTCACCACGAGCCCGCACGAGGAATGCGCNGTCGAGGAGGCCGTCCAGATCGTCGAGGCACACGGAGGCGAGGTCACCGTGCTGACCCTCGGACCCGCCGAGGCCGAGGAACAGCTCCGCTATGCGGCCAGCGTCGGCGCCCACAATCTGGTGCTGGTTCCGATCGAGGAGGTCGACTGGGACCCNCAGCNGACGGCAGCCGCCCTAACGGCCACCATCNGNGGGATCGAGGCCGCCGAGGGCGNCTTCGACCTGCTGCTCTTCGGGAACGAGTCCGCCGACGCNGGAGGCTTCCAGGTCGGGGTCCGCGTGGCGCATGCACTCGGTCGCCCGATCGTCAACGGCATCAAGGGCATCGACGTCGGCGACGGATCGGTCANCGCCCGCCGCGAGATCGATGGCGGCTTCGAGGTCTACGAGGTCCCGACACCCGCCGTGCTCGGCGTCAAGGAGGGCATCAACCTGCCCCGGTACCCGACCATGAAGGGGCGACTGGCCTCGAAGAAGGCGGCACTGGCAACCGTCGAACAGCCGACGGAGGCGGGTGGCCAGGAACGGCTGCGGCTCCACCGTCCGGTGGAACAGGTCAGCGAGACCGTCATCCTCGGCGAAGGCCCGGAGGCGGCAGCCGCCGTGGTCGACGTGCTCGAGGAACTGGGGGTACTGGCATGACGATGCTCGTCCTCTGCGACCATGACCGTGGCACGCTCGTCGACGCATCGCTCGAGGCCCTCACCTTCGGACGTGACCTGGCGACACGTGCCGGTGTCTCCTGCGAGGCCGTGGTGATCGGCAAGGGTGCCGAAGGGGCCGCCGGTCAGTTGGCCGCCTACGGCGCAACGGTCGTCCACCTGGCGTCCCACGAGGTCCTTACGGACTTCGGGCCCGAGGCGTGGGGTGAGACGCTTGCCCAACTGGTNGCCTCGTCCGGGGCGTCGATCGTCACCGCCTGCGGCACCGACCGTGGNAACGAGGTCCTCGCCCAGGTGGCGGCACGCCTCGACGAGCCCTTCGTCGCCAACTGCCGCGAGGTCGATCCCTCGGACGACACCTGGTCGATGACCCGGGTCCAGTGGGGGGGTTCCCTCCTGGAGGATGTCACGCTGGCGGCGGGCCACAAGATCGTTTCCGTGGCACACCATGCCGTCGAGGCTGTTCCGGCGTCGGAACCTGCCGCCGGAACCGTCACCGCCTTCTCCCCGGACCTTGATGCCTCGCTCGCCCGGACGGTCGTGACCGACCGGGTCGTGCTCTCCAGGGGCATCACGCTTGCGACCGCCCCCGTGGTGGTGGGCGGCGGACGCGGCGTGGGTTCCGCCGAGGCGTTCGCCCCGCTGGAGGAACTGGCCGCCGAGCTCGGAGGTGTCGTCGGTTGCTCGCGTGCGGTCACCAACAACGGATGGCGTCCCCACTCCGACCAGGTCGGCCAGACCGGCACCCGGATAGCGCCGCAGGTCTACATCGCCAGCGGCATCTCGGGCGCCATCCAGCACTGGGTGGGCGCCATGGCGTCCAAGCACATCCTGGCCATCAACACGGACCGCGAGGCCAACATCGTCATCCGCGCCGACTGGGCCGTGATCGGCGACCTGCACAATGTGATCCCGGCGATCACCGAGGAGGTCAGGCGTCGGAGGAACTGACCCCGGCGGGCCTGGCCGCCGAATCGACCTCGATCGGCACCCAGCCGCGCACAGAGTTGACCATCCATGCGGNGTCGACACGAGCGAGGTCTTCGCGGCGGACGACGCGCTCCACGACCTCCCCGGTGTCCAGCAGCTCCGCTCGCTGCGTTCCGGGCAGCAGGCCGCACAAGACGGGTGGCGTCACCAGCTCGCCGTCGAGTTCGACGACCAGGTTGCCCGTGGTGGTCTCGGTGAGTTCGCCACGCTCGTTCCAGAGCAGGACGTCGGGGGCATCCGGGAAGCGGCGCCGGGCGTTGTCGTAGACCTCGCGNACGGTCGTCTTGTGGAACAGGAACTCGTGCTCGCTCGGNACGGGCTCGAGGTCGAGCGGCACCGCCCAGGGGGTGTCGCCATGGATCCGGTGTTCGAGGACCTGGAGTTCGGCGCNGCCATCAGGCGCAACGAGCAGACGCAGCCGACGGGGTCCGTCCGCATCGACACCGTCGAACAGGGCGTCGATCATCGGGAGGTCGATGTCGATGTCGAAGTGGTCGGCAGACGACTTCAGCCGTGCGAGATGGCGTCCACGGAGGGAGACACCGCCCTCGGGCGTCCAGGCCATGGTCTCGAGCAGGCGGAAGTCGGAACGGGCACGGCCGAGGACGCGGCTCTTGTGCTCCACCTCCCGCCATTCCTCGTGCGGGTCGGAGTCCCAGACGATGCCGCCGCCGACGCCGTACTCGGCCTGCCCCCGCTCCCGGTCCACCCAGACCGTCCGGATGGCGATGTTGAACTCCATGGAGCCATCGGGCGCCACGATGCCGATGGCCCCGGTGTAGATGCCACGGCCGTCGCCCTCGAGCGCCTCGATGATCTCGGACGTGCGGACCTTGGGCGCCCCCGTGATCGAGGCACCCGGGAAGAGGGCGTCGAAGACCTCACAGAGGCCGGCATCCGAGTTGGCGACGACGGTGGAGGTCATGGTGTGGACCGTCGGATAGGTCTCGACCATGTAGAGGGCGGGCACCTTCACCGAGCCTGAATCGGCGATGCGGCTCAGGTCGTTGCGGACCATGTCCACGATCATCGTGTTCTCGGCCAGGTCCTTCTCGGAGCGGGACAGGTGCAGGGCGGCAAGGGCGTCCCATTCGGGGTCCGGATGGCGCCCGATCGTTCCCTTCATCGGCTTCGAGACGAATCGACGGCCGCTGCGCTGGATGAACAACTCGGGCGAGGCGGAGCACACGGCCCGGTCGCCGAGGTCGAGGTAGGCAGCGTGGTCCGCCCGCTGTGCCCGGACCAGGTCGGCGAACAGGCCGAGCGGGTCGCCGCTGAACGGCGAGCGCAACCGGATCGTGTAGTTCACCTGGTAGGTCTCGCCGGCGGCGATCAGCTCCCGGATGGTCTGGATCGAGGTCAGGTAGGCGGGATGCGAGCGATTCGGCATCCAGGGGCCGACGTGGTAGCCGCCGCTGGCGGCGGGCCTGGTCGTCGGCAGCGGAGCATCGAAGACGCCGAAGGAGACCAACGGCACCCGGCGGACCCGGGCGGCTCGGATCGCCTTGTCGAAGGCCGGACCGGCGTCGTACGAGACCATGCCGACGACCCAGCGCCCGGAGGCGGCAGCCTGCTCAGCGGCCCGCATGGCATCGGGGACGTCGCGCAACTCCTCGGCGACGATCGTGTCGACGGGAGCGTCGAACGCCACCCACTGGCGTTCGCCATCGAGGGGGTACTGGAGGAGCGCCCGTCGAACACCCGACGGGGTCACGGACCCACCCTGTCGCCGGACGAATAGGAGTCGGTCCGCAGGTGGACGTGTCCGGTCACGACCGGGGTGNCTCCACGGTGCCCGATTCGCGGTCGAGTCGACGGACGAACAACCCGGAGCNGGGCTTGGGCTCGAAGTAGGAGGACTTGGGCGGCATGAGGTCACCGTCGTCGGCGACGTCCATCAGTTCGGTGACCGACGTGTGGTGCAGTACGAAGCCGATGCGGCCGTCCTCGTCACAGCGTTCGACCAGGATTTCGACGCCGACGGGGTCGGGCACGTAGTCGATCATCGGGTCCTNGCCGGGGTCGATGACGCCGAAGACGGGACCCAGGACTCCGTCCTGGAGCCTTGACACGTCGAGGGCGTCCACGGCACGTTCGCCCACTGCTGCGGGCAGTTCGAGGGTGTACCAGTCGCCGGCCAGGTAGACGCCGACCGTGCCCGGCGCCCGGGGCCGTGCGGCTTCGGCGCCACCAGCCGGCGTGAGGGTGCCGCTGGCGCCGAGTGCATCGACCAGTTCGTCGGCGTTCCGGCCGGCCCGATCGCCGACTCGCCGGTGGAACGGGAGGACGAGCAACTGCTCGTCGGCGAACAGCACCGCCTGGATCCATTCGAGGGGACCGTCGTCGGGCCGGTCGGGGACTCGGGACCGGGCATCGATGGCCGCNGCCAGGCGATGGTGGCCGTCGGTCACGTAGAGGGTGCGCCGCCCGAATGCGACGATGAGTGAGGCGGCGTCATCGCCGCCGACCGCCCAGACCGTCTGGTCGACGCCCTCGTGGCGCGAGTCGAGCACCGGCTGCTGTTCACAGCANTGGGCGATGACCGCCTCGAGGCCGTCGTCCGAGCGAAAGGTGAGCGAGATGGGGCTCGACGAGGCACCGACCGTGAGCAGGTGGCGGGCCAAAAGGTCGGTCCGGCCGGGCCGTACCGCCTCGTGCCGCAGGATCCGCCGGTCGCCGTCCTCGGTGACCGGCACGAGACCCATGATCCCCGTCTGGACGTGGCGGCCGTCCGGGGTGTCGATCCCCATGCGGTACAGGAACAGCACGGGTTCGTCATGGCACCGGTAGACCCCGGCATCGTAGAGACGGTGCATCGAATNGGCGCAGTAGCCGATCAGCCCGTCGATGTCATCGCGCTGCTCCGGTGGGAGGTCCTCCTGCGAGCGGGTGACGTGCAGGAAGCTGTACGGGTTCTCGGCGGCCATGGCCACCCGCTGCTCCGGGGTGTAGGCGTCGTAGGGGCCGGAGATGACCCGGTCGACCCATTCAGGATCGACCACCATCCCCGGAAAGGGGCGGAGGACNTCCTGGTCGCTCATGCGTCGCGGTCCGAGGCCTGTACCTGGATGACGTGATCGAGCGCAGCGAGGTCCCGGACGAGTTCTTTCGTGACGTCGCCGCTGACGTCGATGATGCCGATGGCGGCGTTGGAGCCCTGGAAGACCCGGTTCTCCATCGTCTGCACGTTGATGTTGGCGGCTCGCAGGACCTCGAGGGCGCTGGCGAGTACGCCGACCCGGTCGAAGTGCCTGATGATGATCGTGGCGGTGCCGGTGCGCGTGGGGGAGACGTTGATGCAGTTCAGCAGGTCGCCTGCCCGGTAGGCCTCGATGACGTCGATCGAGCCGGAAGCCGTGGCGTCCTGCGCCTGTTTCGTGGATGCGCCGATGTGGTGGGTGCCGACCACGTTGGGGTGCCGGGCGAGCGCCGAGGCGAACTCGCCGGTGCCGCCATCTGGCTCGTCGCAGAAGACGTCGAGGCCGGCGCGGATGCCCTTGGAGTCCATGGCCTCGATCAGGGCGGCTTCGTCGACCAACTCGCCGCGGCTGGTGTTGATCAGGATGGCGCCCGGCTTCATCTTGTCGAGGAAGTCGGCGTCGACCAGGCCGGCCGTGGAGGCATTGCCGGGCACGTGGACCGAGATGATGTCGGACCCGCGGACCAGTTCGTCGAGGCCGTCGACGAGTTTGACGCCGGCCGCCCGGATGCGGGCCTCGGTCTCCGGCTTGCGGCCCGGCTTGCGCTCTGCACTGACGGTGAGGCCGAACCCGCGGGCACGCTCGGCGACCGCCATGCCGATCTCGCCTACGCCGATGATGCCGAGGGTCTTGCCGNNGACGCCGTCGGACCTGCTGTAGGCCACCTTGTTCCAGGTGCCGCGGCGGAGGTCGGCGGTTGCGTCGGCGATGTGCCGGTCGATGGCGAGGAGCAGGCCCATCGTGAGTTCGGCGACGGCCAACGAGTTCGTGCCGGGCACGTTGCAGACATAGATGCCGGCGTTGGCAGCGGCCTCGCAGTCGATGGTGTTGGTGCCCGCTCCCGATCGGACGATCAGGCCGAGGCGGTCGGAGTTGGCGATGGTGTCNGCCGTGACCCTGGTACTGCGGACGACGAGGACGTCGACCCCCTCGATCGCACCGGGAAGGTCGTCGGCGGTCAGGTCGCCGCGGACCTCGCACTCGTCACCCCTGGCGCGTAACTGGTCGGCGTATTCGTCGGGCAGGGAATCGGCAAAGAGGATCTTCATGTTCTGCTCCTTTGGCACGTCGGCGCCGGCATCTCGAATGCGGGCACCGGGGTAGCCTTTACGGACCGGTATCGAAGCCTACGCATGTGGCCCGGTACTGGCAATGGAGAGACCGGTGGCGACGGCCGTTGGCCGGGACCAGACAACACAGGGGGCCCTCGATGACCGTGCGTGGGATGAACCGGAACGTCATCATCAGCTGTGCCGTGACCGGCTCCGGTGACACCGCCGGCCGCAGCGAGCACGTGCCGGTGACGCCGAAGCAGATCGCCGAGTCGGCGCTCGACGCCGCCAAGGCAGGCGCAACGATCGTGCACTGCCACGTCCGTGATCTCGAGACGGGCAAGGGCACACGGACCGTCGCCCACTACCAGGAGGTGGTGGAGCGCATCCGCGAGCAGGACGACGAGGTGGTCGTCAATCTGACCGCCGGCATGGGTGGCGACCTCGTGGTCGGCCCTGACGACGATCCGATGGCCTGGCAGGAGGGCACCGACGTGGTGGGTGGCATCGAGCGGCTGGCGCACGTCGAGGCGATCCGACCGGACATCTGCTCGATGGACTGCGGGTCGCTCAACTTCGGCAACCACAACGAGGTCTACGTCTCGACCCCNGACATGCTCCGCATCATGGCCCAGCGGGTCCGGGAGCTCGGCGTGCGTCCGGAGCTCGAGATCTTCGATACCGGGAACCTCTGGTTCGCCGAGACGATGATTGGCGAAGGGCTGATCGATGCCCCGTACTGGTTCCAACTCTGCCTCTCGATCCCCTATGGCACACCGCTCGACATCGGCCTCCTGTTGGCCATGGTGAACCGGCTACCCGACGAGGCCGAATTCACCTCGTTCGGCCTCGGGGCGATGCAGATGCCGATGGTCTCCCAGTCGGTGATGCTCGGTGGACACGTGCGGGTCGGCCTCGAGGACAACCTCTACCTGGAACGGGGCGTCCTGGCCACCAACGCCCAGTTGGTGGAGAAGGCAGTGAGGATCGTCGAGTTGATGGGCGCTTCGGTCCAGACGCCGGCCGACGCCCGCAAGACCCTCGACCTGGGTTGAACCGCCCGCACACCCAGTTCGACAGCGCCAGGATGAGGAGGGCATGACAGGTATGACCGACGTGAGGCGCACCATCGGGGTNGTGGGAACCGGTGTGATCGGCGCCGGATGGGCGGTCCGGTCGCTGGCCCGCGGGCACGACGTCGTGGCCTGGGACCCTGCCCCGGGAGCCGAGGAGCGCCTGCGTGCGGCGGTCGNGCGGGCGTGGCCCTCTGCGNCACGACTCGGACTGTTCCCCGGTGCCGACCGGTGCCGCCTCGACTTCGCGGCGACCGCCGAGGAGTTGGCCGAGCGCGTCGACTGGATTCAGGAGAGCGCTCCCGAGGACGAGGGCGTCAAGCGTCCCCTCCTTCAGGTGCTGGCCGCCCATGCGGATCCCTCGGTCGTCATCGCCTCGAGTTCGTCCGGCCTGCTTCCGACCCGCCTCCAGGAGGGCTGTGAGCATCCCGAACGTGTCCTGATCGGCCACCCCTTCAACCCCGTCCACCTGTTGCCCCTGGTCGAGATCGTCGCCGGCGAGCAGACCTCCGCGGAAGTGGTGGAGGCGGCCAGGGCCCACTACGACGACCTCGTGATGTATCCGCTNCTCGTGCGCACCGAGATCGAGGGTTACCTGTCCGACCGGCTCCAGGAGGCGCTCTGGCGTGAGGTCCTCCACCTCGTCAACGACGGCGTCGCCACGACGGCNGAACTGGACGATGCCATCACCTACGGGCCAGGACTGCGTTGGGCCGGTATGGGCACCAACCTCACCTTCCACCTGGCCGGCGGCGAACAGGGCATGCGNCACATGCTCCACCAGTTCGGCCCGGCGCTGAANCTGCCGTGGACGAGGTTGGTCGCCCCCGAGCTCACCGACGACCTGGTCGAGTCGATGGCCGACGGCTGTCTCGAACAGGCCGGTGGGCGACCGATCGACGAGCTCGAGCGCCTGCGCGACGACTACGTCATCAACGTGATGCGTGCCCTGCGCCCGCTCGACCTCGGGGCGGGTCGGATCGTCGCCGAGCGGGAGGCCCGCATCCATGCAGCGTCGATCGGGGTTCCGTGGGCCGAGGGCGACGANGTGGCTGCCCCGCTCGACCTCTACCGGGGTGAGGTCGAGCCCGACTGGGTCGACTACAACGGCCACATGTCCGAATGGGCGTTCCTGACCGCCTTCGGGTGGGCGTCCGACAAGTTGTTCCGCTTCGTCGGCATCGACGAGGAGTACCGGGACTCTGGCAGCACGTTCTTCACCGTCGAGACGCACATCAACTACCTCAGGGAGGCGTCGCTCGGTGATCCGCTCCGGGTTACGACCCAGGTGCTCGGCGTCGACGCCAAGCGGCTCCATCTGTTCCACGCCATGGAGCACGCCGAGACCGGTGACCTGCTGGCCACGACCGAGCAGATGTTGCTCCATGTCGACACCGACACCGGCCACACCGCACCAATCCACGATCGACCCGCAGCCGCCCTGGCTGCGGCCGCCTCTGCCCATGCCGACCTTCCCGTCCCACCCCAGGTGGGGCGTGTGATGTCGTTCGGCTGACCCCGGGAGCACGAAATGGACTTCGCACCATCCGACGAGCAGGAGATGATCGTCGACACGGTCAANGCGTTCGTCGAGCGCGAGCTCGTCCCGCACGAGGACGAGGTCGAACGGCNCGGTGACGTGCCGCCGGAGCTCGTCGGACAGATCAGGGACAGGGCGCTCGCCGCAGGCATCTACGCCGCCAACATGCCGGCCGAGCTCGGCGGTGGGGGTCTCGACAACGCCACGATGGCGATGGTNGACCGNGCGTTCGGCTGGACGCAGTACGCCCTCCACTACATCGTCGCCCGGCCGTCCAACATCCTCCAGGCCTGCACCGGCGACCAGGTCGACGAGTACCTGCTGCCCACGATCCGCGGNGATCGGGTCGACTGCCTCGCCATGAGCGAACCCGGTGCCGGCTCCGACATACGCGGCATGACCTGTCGTGCCGAGCAGGACGGCGACGACTATGTGGTCAACGGCACCAAGCACTTCATCAGCCACGCCGACCTGGCTGACTTCACGATCCTCTTCGCGGCCACGGGGGAGGAAGAGACCCCGCGGGGACCGAAGAAACTGATCACTTCGTTCCTCGTCGACCACGACACGCCCGGGCTGGAGGTGGCACCCGGCTACAACTGCGTCTCGAACCGCGGCTACCACAACATGATCCTCAACTTCGACGACTGTCGGGTGCCGGCGTCGAAGGTCCTCGGTGAGGAGCACCGCGGCTTCGACGTGGCCAACGAGTGGCTCGGGGCGACCCGGTTGCAGGTGGCGGCGATCAGCCTTGGTCGGGCCGACCGGGCATTCCGGGTGGCGCTCGAGTGGGCCGCCGACCGGGAGCAGTTCGGCCAGAAGATCGGCAAGTTCCAGGCCGTGTCGTTCAAACTCGCCGACATGCAGACAAAGATGCTCGAGGCCGAGCTCATGACCTACCGGGCGGCGTGGCTCATGGACCAGGGCCGGATGACCGACGGCGACGCGGCCATGGCCAAGATCTCGGCCACCGAGATGCTGCAGTTCGTCGCCGACGAGGCCATCCAGGTACTCGGCGGCATGGGCCTCATGGACGAGTTGCCGCTCGAACGAATCTGGCGCGATGCCCGGGTCGACCGCATCTGGGACGGCACCAGCGAGATCCAACGGCACATCGTCAGCCGGCAACTGCTTCGCCCCCTCGGCGCCTGAGCCCNGNCCACCGGTCTTCGCCCCGTGACTGAGCGCTCGCTGAACCGACTGCTGGCCCCCCGGTCGCTGGCATTCGTCGGCGGGCGCCCAGCAGAGGTCGCCATCGGTCAGTGCCGGGCCCTCGGATTCGAGGGTGACCTCTGGCCGGTGCATTCGACGAGGGACGAGGTATGCGGCCTGCCGGCGTTCCCGAGCGTCGACGACCTCCCGGGCGTACCCGATGCCGTCCTCGTCGCCGTGAACCGGACCGCCACGATCGACGTGGTTGCCCGCCTGTCGGCGATGGGCGCCGGTGCAGCCGTCTGCTACGCCTCCGGCTTCGCCGAGGTGGGCGAGGAGGGCGCCGCCCTCCAGAACGACCTCGTCGCCGCCGCAGGTGACCTGCCGGTGGTCGGTCCGAACTGCTACGGCACCATCTCGGCGACGGTGGGCGCCGCCCTGTGGCCCGACCAGCAGGGCCTGGCTCGTACCGGGCGGGGCATCGCCCTCGTCACCCAGAGCGGCAACATCGGGCTCAACCTCACGATGCAGACGCGGCCGATGGCGATCGCCCACCTGCTGACGCTGGGGAACCAGGCATCAGTCGGCATCGAAGACTGCGTCGAGGCGTTGGCCACCGACCCGGCGGTGACGGCAATCGGTCTCCACGTCGAAGCGCTGCACGACGTCCAGCGGTTCTCGGCGGCCTGTGCCGTGGCCTCGGAGCGTGGTCTCCCCGTCGTCGTCCTCAAGACCGGATCGTCGGCGTCCGGTGCCGAGATCGCCGTCTCACACACCGGGTCGATTGTCGGTAGCGACGCCGCCTATGGGGCGCTCTTCGACCGGCTCGGCGTACATCGCGTCGAGTCGGTCCCCGGGCTGCTCGACACCCTCCTGGTTCTCGACTCGGTGGGACCGCTCCCGGGGAACCGACTTGTGAGCATGAGCTGTTCCGGCGGCGAAGCCTCCGTCGTCGCCGACCGGGCCGAGTCGCTCGACGTCGAGTTCCCGGACTTCGAGGCAAACCAGGCGGAGCGGATCGGGGCCACCCTGTCCGAGTTTGTCTCCATCTCGAATCCACTCGACTACCACACCTTCATCTGGGGCGACGAGGAACGCCTGGCTGACTGCTTCACGGCNGTGCTCGACGGGCCGTCCGATGCGGCGATGCTGGTGTTGGACTTTCCGAGGGGGGGCCTCGACGACTCGAGTTGGTGGCCGACGCTCCGGGCCTTCGGCACCGCCAGCCGAACGACCCGGACCCCGGGGCTCGTCGTCGGGACCATGGCGGAGAACATCCCCACGTCGGTCGAGGCGGCCACGGTCGAGCAGGGCCTCGTGCCGGTGCGCGGGGTTGATGCCGCCCTCCTNGGACTCGAAGCGGCCGCACGATGGGGGAGCCACGTGGCGTCGTGCATCCCGGAACCTGTTCGTGGAACGATCGAGGGGGTCGAGGTCCTGCCCGGGTGCGAGGCCGGGATCCTGCTCGCCTCCGCCGGACTGCCGGTTCCCGTCGGCGAGGAGGTCGAAGCGGCCGGAGCGGCCGAGGCCGCCGAACGGATCGGCTTCCCGGTCGTCGTCAAGGTGACCGGGGTGGTCCACAAGAGCGATGTGGGCGGTGTCATCCTCGACCTGTGCGANGCCGGGGCCGTGGCAGNGGCGGCCGGGCGACTGGGTGGTCGAGTCCTCGTCGAGGAGTACGTGGAGGATTCCGTCGCCGAACTGCTGGTGGACATCCGCCGCGAGCCCCCGGTCGGTTGGCTGCTGACGCTTGGAGCAGGAGGCTCGCTCGTCGAGGTCGTGCGCGACACGACGTCGCTGCTGCTCCCGGTCGATGCCGACGACGTCCGTCGTGCGCTGGTCGGGCTCGGAGTCGGCCCGTTGCTCTCGGGACACCGTGGTCGACCAGCAGCCGACGTGGATGCGATCATCGCGGTTGTGGAACGACTCCAATGCCTGGTGCTCGAGAGGCCGGACCTCGTCGAGGTCGAGGTCAACCCGTTGTTGGCCCGTCCATCCGGGGCCGTCGTCGCCGACGCCCTCGTCACGATCGAGAGGGGGCNGCATGGGTAGCGCCGTGACCGCGANCNGCAACGACGGGGTGCTCGAGGTCGTGCTCGACCGNCCGAAGGCCAACGCCATCGACGCCGCCACCAGTCGGGAACTGAGCAGCGTCTTCGNNGGCTTNCGCGACGACCCCGAACTGCGCGTNGCCATCTTCACCGGCGCCGGGGAGCGGTTCTTCTGTGCCGGGTGGGACCTCGACGCCGCAGCTGGTGGCGAGGCGTTCGAGGCGGACTACGGCGAGGGCGGCTTCGGCGGCTTTCCCGAGCTCCCCGGGAGGAACAAGCCGGTGATCTGCGCCGTCAACGGCCTGGCCGTGGGTGGNGGGTTCGAGATCGCCCTGGCTGCCGACCTGGTGGTCGCCGCCGAGCATGCCGCCTTCTTCCTGCCCGAGACAGGGCTCGGCATCATCCCCGACGCCGGGGNGATCCGCCTCCCGCGGATCCTTCCGCCAGNTGTCGCAAACGAGGTCCTGTACGCCGGCCGTCGGCTCAAGGCNGACGAGGCGCTGCGGTGGGGCCTCGTCAACGCCGTGGTCCCCGCCGACAGGTTGCTGGACGAGGCCCGTGCACTGGCCGCCCGCATCATGGCGTCGGCCCCCCTCGCCGTCGAGGCCGTCATCGCNGTGGACNGTACGACGCGCTCGCTTCCCCTCGACGAGGCGTTCGCCCACCTCCGGTCCGGGGAGTTGGACGCCTATGAGCGGATGCTGGCCTCCGAGGACGCCGAAGAGGGNCCCCGGGCGTTCACCGAGGGGCGCGACCCCCACTGGCAGGGCCGGTAGGCCCACCAGCAGGAAATCGAAACGGGGTGAGCCGCGCTAGGTTTCCCGTGGCGCGTCGCACCGGGTGCGTGCCAGCAGNCGACCAACTATGGGGGACGCGATGAAGCAGCGAAGCCAGGGGGGCCAGCGCCTGACGACGCCGATGGTCCGTGACGACGGCCGCCTGCGCGAAGCCACCTGGGAGGAGGCCCTCGACCGGGTCGCCGCCGGGTTCNGCGGCGTGGTCGATGCCCACGGTCCGACCTCCTTCGGNATCTTCAGCTGTTCGAAGACGACCAACGAGGTGAACTACGCCGTCCAGCGCTTNGCCCGCATCGTCGTCGGTTCGAACAACATCGACAGCTGCAATCGAACTTGACATGCTCCCAGCGTCGTCGGTCTGGCGACGGTCTTCGGAGCAGGAGGAGGCACNTCCTCGTACCAGGAGGTGGAGGAGACCGATGTCATCCTCCAGTGGGGTTCCAACGCGCGAGCCGCTCACCCCATCTTCTTCCACCACGTCCTCCAGGGCCTGCGCAACGGCGCCCGGCTGTGGGTCGTCGATCCCCGCCGTTCGNCGTCCGCCAAGTTCGCCGACGCCTGGCTGGGCCTGAACGTCGGAACCGACATCGCACTCGCCCACGGGGTCGCCCGTGAGATCATCGCCGCAGGACTCGTCAACCGCGAGTTCGTCGACCGGGCCACCACCGGCTTCGAGGAGTTCGCCGCCTACATCGACGACTGGACCCTCGAACACACCGAAGAGGTCACCGGCATACNGGCCTCGGCCATCCGCGAGATGGCACACGCCTACGCCACGGCGCCGACGGCCCAGATCCTCTGGACGCTCGGCATCACCGAGCACCACACGGGTGTCGACAACGTGCTTTCGCTGTGCAACCTGTCNCTGCTCACCGGCCACGTGGGCCGCTGGGGATCGGGGCTCTGTCCGCTACGTGGCCAGAACAACGTGCAGGGAGGCGGAGACATGGGTGCCCTGCCCAACAAGTTGCCCGGCTTCCAGGANGTCGAGGACGACGANGCCCGGGCCAGGTTCGAGGCGGTCTACGGCACGACGATCCCCGCCCAGAACGGATGGAACCTCACCGAGATGTTCGAGGCCATGGGCCGGGACGANCTCAAGGCCCTGTGGGTCATCGGCGAGAACCCGGCCGATTCCGAGGCCGACGTCAGCCATGCCCGTGAACTGCTTGGGAAGCTCGACGTGATGGTGGTCCAGGACGTGTTCATGACCCGGACCGCCGAGATGGCCGACGTGGTCCTCCCGGCCGCNCTCGGTTGGGCCGAGTCCGACGGCACCGTCACCAACAGNGAGCGCCGCGTCCAGCGCACCCGNGCCGCCGTGCCCCCGCCCGGNCAGGCCCGNCAGGAGATCGACATCNTCGCCGACCTGGCTGAGCGCATGGGCGCCACCGACTGGGGTCGGCCGACCGCAGAGGAACTCTGGGAGGAACTCCGAACGCTCTCGCCCATGCACACCGGCATGTCGTGGGAGCGCCTCGAGGCCGAGGGCGGCATCCAGTGGCCGTGCCCCGAGGAGGGCCACCCCGGCAGCCCGTTCCTGCACGGCCGCCTCTGGGAGGATCCGNTCGGTGGACGACCCGCCCCGTTCTCGTGCGTCCCCTGGAAGCCGCCGATCGACGAACTCACGGATGAGTTCCCGCTGCGGCTCACCACCGGTCGGGCCCTCGACTCGTACAACACCGGTGTCCAGACCGACAAGTACAACTCGCCCATCCGCTCGGGGGAGGCACTCGACCTCTCCGCTGCGGACGCCGCCGCGCTCGGCGTCGTGGCCGGTGAGCGGGTCAGCGTCTCGTCCCGCCGTGGCACGATCGAGATGACCGTCGCCATCGACGCCAGCCTGCAGGTGGGGTTGGCCTTCACGACATTCCACTTCCCCGAACTCGCCGACGTCAACCAACTGACCTGCGACGCCTACGACCCCAAGTCCGGCACCGCCGAGTTCAAGGCTGCGGCCATCCGGGTCGACAAGCTGGGGTCCCTGGTCGATGCCTGACCTGCGGTTCGGCGATGCCGAACCCACCGACGAAGAGCGCATCGCCNTCGACGAGGTCGTCGCNGACCTCGGCTCCGTGGTCGTCGTGGAGGGCGAGCGCCTCGTCTATGCCGGACNTGCACGGACNNCCGAGCGCCGTCACCTGCTGCTTCCCGNGNTNCACGCNGTCCAACGAGCCTCGGGCTGGATCAGCCCCGGCGGCCTCGACTACGCCTGCCGGCAACTCGAGGTGCCACCGGCCGAGGCCTACGGCGTGGCGACCTTCTACCACCTGTTCGCCCACGAGGCCCCCGAGGCCACCGACGTGGTGCACGTCTGCGANGACGTTGCCTGCCGTCCGGTCGGAGCCCTCNGCCTGATCGACGAGTTGCGANCAGCCGGCCACCACGNCAAGGCCAGNCCGTGCCTCGGCCAGTGCGAGCGCGGCCCCGCCGTCCTGGTCCAGCGCTGCGGCGACCACGACATCACGGTTGCACCCGGCAGTGTCGACGAGGTGGCCGTGGCGATCTCTGGCCGTGCCTCCAGCGCCTCGGTCAGCCTGCCCCAGGTGGGCTCGCCCGACCTGCGGTTGCTCGCCCGGGTGGGNGTCGTCGATCCCGGGAGCCTCGANGACTACCGGGCCCACGGCGGCTACCGGGCACTNGAGGCNGCACTCGCCATGGGNCCCGACCGGGTTATCGAGGAGGTGACCACCGCCGGCCTCTCCGGTCGTGGCGGCGCAGCCTTCCCGACGGGCGTCAAGTGGCGTGGCGTGGCCGACCAACAGGGGCGACCCCGCCACCTGGTGTGCAACGCCGACGAGTCCGAGCCCGGGACCTTCAAGGACCGGGTTGTCATGGAGGGCGATCCGTTCTCGTTGGTCGAGGCCATGACGATCGCCGGCACCGCCGTCGGCGCCGAACNGGGATGGCTCTACATCCGCGGCGANTACCCNGTGGCCGCCCACCGCCTGCGCTCCGCCATCGACCAGGCGCGGGTTGCCGGCCTGCTCGGTGACGACGTCGCCGGGTCCGGGANGCGCTTCGACATCGACCTGCGCATCGGCGCCGGCGCCTATATCTGCGGCGAGGAGACGGCGCTGTTCAACTCGATNGAGGGCTTCCGGGGCGAGCCCCGCAACAAGCCACCGTTCCCGACGACGCACGGCCTCTTCGGCGAACCCACGGCGATCAACAACGTCGAGACGCTGGTCAACGTGCTTCCGATCATGCTGGACGGCGGCGAGGCCTACAGGGCCATCGGTACCGAGCGTTCACCGGGCACGCGCCTCTTCTGCCTCAGNGGCCGGGTGNCGAACCCCGGCACCTACGAGCACGAGTTCGGTATCACCCTCCGCGGCGTCCTCGAGGCCGCCGGCGGAGTGGTCGGCGCCGACGAGCCCCATGCCGTACTGCTCGGCGGGGCGGCCGGCTTCTTCGTCCGTTCCGAACAACTCGACCTCCCCCTGACCCTCGAGGACACCCGGGCTGCCGGCGTGTCCCTCGGATCCGGCGTCGTCATGGTGTTCGGCGAGGAGGACGACATGGTCGACACGGTCCGCCGGGTCGCCGAGTTCTTCCGCGACGAGTCCTGCGGCCAGTGCGTGCCCTGCCGGGTCGGCACGATCCGCCAGGAGGAGGTGCTGGCCCGACTCCGCGACGGGGCGACCCTCGATGCCGAGCGCGACCTCCTCGACGACCTTGCGGCGGTGATGGGCGACGCCTCGATCTGCGGACTCGGTCAGACGGCGTCCGGCGCCATCCGCTCCGCCCTCGACCTCGGCCTGTTGGAGGGATCTCGATGAACGACGTGCCGGTGCCCACCCCGCGCCGCCTGGTGGAACTCACGATCGACGACCGGACCGTCCGGGTCCCCGAGGGCTCGACGATCCTCGACGCCTGCCACCAGGAGGGCATCGACACGCCGACGCTNTGCTGGGCCGAGAACCTCACGCCCGTCAACGTCTGTCGCGTGTGCGTCGTCGAGGTCGAGAACTCGCGGGTGCTCGTGCCCTCCTGTTCCCGTGCGGCGGAGGACGGCATGGTCGTGGCCACCGACTCCGAGCGGGTCCGTACCAGCCGAAAGATGGTCTACGAACTCCTGGCATCGTCGGTCGACCTCGATCGGGCGGACGANGAGGTCCACGCCTGGATGNACCACTACGGCTGTGATCCCGGTCGCATGGGAGACAAGGNCGACATCGCCACCGTGGCTCAGCCACCGAAGGTCCAGGACGACCTCTATGTCCGCGACTACGAACGCTGCATCCTCTGCTACAAGTGCGTCGAGGCCTGTGGCGACGATGCCCAGTTCACGTTCGCCATCGCCACGGCGGGGCGGGGCTTCGACGCCCACATCTCCACCGAGTTCGACGTCACGCTGCCCGACTCCGCCTGCGTCTACTGCGGCAACTGCATCGGCGTCTGCCCGACGGGCGCACTCGTGTTCAAGACCGAGCACGACATGCGCGAGGAGGGCACCTGGGACGAGGACGCCCAGGCCGTCACCACCACGGTCTGCTCGTTCTGTGGAGTGGGCTGCAACCTTGAACTGCACGTCCAGGATGAGCAGATCGTCAAGGTGACCTCGCCAGCCGACCACTCGATCACGAACGGCCACCTCTGCATCAAGGGCCGCTTCGGCTGGCAGCACGCGCAGTCGTAGTCGTGGTGGCCCGGGGCCGGGCCCTCAGGCAGCGTCGCCTGCCTTGCGCAGGGTGACCACCCAACCCTCGATGCCGGCGGCCGGAAGGTGNTCGCCGTGCTGGCGGGACGTGACGGTGGCGAGGCCGTCTGCCTCCACGGCGTCGAACTCGGCTGGCATTGAGCCCTCGTCCCAGAAGTGGTCGTTCAGGCCGACGACGACGACTCCGCCGGGGAGGACGACTCGCAGCACCTCCCGGATGGCATCGGCCCGGATGTGCCCGAANGAGAATACGCCGACGGCCGTCGCCGCGTCATAGGTGGCATCAGCGACGTCGATCCCCTGGTTCAGGTCCGCCTCGAAGAGAGTTCTGTAGGCGCCGGTCTCGACGGCCAGGACGAGCATGGAGGGGGAGAGGTCGCAGCCGTCGATCAACGCATAGCCGCCCCGGGCCAGTGCCACTCCGGAGAGGCCGCTCCCGCAACCTACGTCGAGAANCCTGGCATCGGGACCGACGCCCGAGGCCAGGAGGGCGCGGGTGCAGCGCCCGGGCTGGGCATACCGGTTNTNCTCGCCGATCTCGGCGTCGTAACTCCNTGCCCAGGCTTCGTAGTGCGCCAGCGTGGCTTCGGTCGTCTCGAGGCCGTAGGAGGAAGGGAGGAATTTCTCGTCGCTCAAGGTGTCGTCCTCCTGTCGTGGACGGTCGCGATGCCCCGGCAGGTTAGGGTCCCTCGGCGGATTTCGTCCCGGACCGGAGGACCCTTGATGGACAGTGACGCGACGACGGCGTCACCCACCCGCCGAAAGCGCGACGCTGGGCGGGTCAGCGATGAACGGCCATGGTGGGACACCTTCCCCTGGTGGGGCGTCGTCATCGCCGCCGTCCTCATCTGGATGGCAGTCCAGATCGTCCAGAACGACGACTACAACCTCGCCTGGACGCGGATCTACCCGGGCCTGCGCATCACCGTCAGGACGACGTTCCAGGCGTTCGGAATTGCCCTCTTCATCGGCCTGGTCATCGGCATCGGGCAGATCTCGCGCAACGTNGTCGTCCGCAACCTGTCACGCATCTACGTCGAGTTCATCCGGGGCATTCCGATCCTGCCCCTGATCTTCATGGTGGCGCTGGTCGTCGTGCCGTGGGCCCAAGACCGATTCCTTCTCGGCTACAGGATCGGTTTCGAGATGCGGGCGACCGTGACCCTGGCCCTGATCTACGGCGCCTACATGGCGGAGATCTTCCGCGGCGGCATCCAGTCGATCCCGCCCGGCCAGACCGAGGCTGGTCGGTCACTCGGCCTCACGGGGCGCCAGACCATGCGCTCCGTGGTNCTCCCACAGGCCATGCGGGCGATCATCCCTCCGCTCGGCAACGACTTCATCGCCGTACTCAAGGACACATCGCTGCTCTCGGTCCTCGGCGTGCTCGAGATCACACAGAAGACCCGTCAGTTCTCGGCGAGCACCTTCAAGTTCCGGGAGGGCTACTTCGTTGTTGGCTTCACCTACCTCTGCCTCACCCTCGGCCTGTCGATCCTGCTCGGGGTGCTCGAGCGCCGGATGACCAGAGACCGGAAGGGAGAGCGCTGAGGTGGNCATAGACACCGGTTCCAGCANCACCTCGATGATCTCCCTCCGGGGNCTCTCCAAGACGTTCGACAAGACCATCCACGCCGTGCGCGACTTCGACCTCGAAATCGCCGAGGGCGAGGTGGTCGTCATCGTGGGCCCCAGCGGCTCCGGCAAGTCGACGGTGCTGCGCTGCATCAACCTGCTGGAAGTNCCCACCGAGGGCTTCGTCACGGTCGACGGCTACGAACTCACCGAGGTCAAGACCGACCTCGACCACGTACGGGCCGAGGTNGGAATGGTCTTCCAGCAGTTCAACCTCTTCCCGCACCTCACCGTCCTCCAGAACATCACGCTGGCACAGCGCAAGGTGCGAGGGCGTGGCAAGGCCGAGGCCGAGGAAGAGGCGGTTCGCCAGTTGGTCCGGGTCGGGATCCCCGAGAAGGCCGATGCCTATCCCCGCCAACTCTCGGGTGGCCAGCAGCAGCGCGTCGCCATCGCCCGGTCCCTTGCCATGGACCCCAAGGTGATGCTCTTCGACGAGCCGACTTCGGCGCTCGACCCGGAGATGGTCAAGGAGGTGCTCGACGTCATGCTCGAGCTCGCCTCCGAGGGGATGACGATGGTGGTGGTCACCCATGAGATGGGGTTCGCCAAGGCCGCTGCCGATCGCCTCGTGTTCATCGACGAGGGCGAGATCGTCGAGGTCGGACCGCCGGAGGAGGTCTTCTCGAACCCGGCGCATGAGCGCACCCGGGCATTCTTCGACAAGATCCTCTACTGACCCGGCGGACGGGGCGGCCACCTACGCTGCGCAGGTGGCCCTCCATCTGACCGAAGACGATGTGCGTCGCCTGGACGGGGGCGATGGTCCAGCCGTCCGACTGGCGATGCGAGTGGTGGTCCGCCTGGCGGAGGCCCTCGGTGCCGAGGAACTGCTCGACATCTCCGCCGCCCATGTCGACTCGTGCCTGTACCACGGGCGGGCTCCGCTGGACTTCGCCGAACGCCTGGCCGCCGACGGGGCGACCGTCGTCGTGCCCACGACCCTGAACGTGTCGTCGCTCGACCTCCTGCACCCCGACCTGTACCGAGGGGATCCCGAGGAGGGCCTCCTGGCCCGGCGTCTCATGGATGCCTACGTCGGCATGGGTTGTCGGCCCACCTGGACATGTGCCCCCTACCAACTGGAGGAACGGCCCGCCTTCGGGGAGCAGATNGCCTGGGCCGAGTCGAACGCCATCGCCTTCGCCAACTCGGTGCTCGGNGCGCGCACCGACCGCTACGGCGATTTCGTCGACATCTGTGCGGCGGTCACAGGTCGGGCGCCGGCGGCAGGCCTCCACCTCGACAGGAATCGCCGAGCCACCGTTGTCTTCCGCCTCGGCGGGCTGGCGCCCGAGTTGTACACCAGTTCGTTGCTTCCCCACGTTCTCGGCACGCTCATCGGTGCGGTGGTCGGGAACCGGGTGCCGGTCATAGACGGCCTGCCCGACCCGCCGGGGGAGGACTGGCTCAAGGCCCTGGGTGCCGCCGCCGCCTCGGCCGGAAGCGTTGGGATGTTCCACGTCGTCGGAGCGACTCCCGAGGCGCCGACGCTTGATGCGGCCCTCGGAGGCCACCAGCCCGCCGAGGTGGTCGTCGTGGCACCCGACGACCTGCGTCGGACCAGAGATCGACTCAATACCGCTCGGCTCGACGGCGCGACGGGTGACGCCCTGGCAACTGTCAGCCTGGGAACGCCCCACTACTCCGTGGCGGAGTTCGGGCGGTTCGTGGAGGCACTGGGTGGACGCAGGGTGCACCCCGAGGTCGACGTGTACATCTCGACGGGCCGGGGGGTCCTCAGCGAGGTCGAGGAACGCGGCTGGGCCGAGATCCTGCGTTCGGTCGGCGTCACCATCGTCACCGACACGTGCACCTATGTGACGCCGATCCTCGCGGACACGACCGGCCCGGCGATGACCGATTCGGCCAAGTGGGCCTACTACGCCCCGGGCAACCTCGGCGTCGAGGTGGTGTTGGGGAGCACAAGCGAGTGTGCAGAATCGGCTGTCGCCGGACGGGTGGTCCTCGACGAGGCGATCTGGGCCACGGGCTCCCACGATGGCTGAGCGGCCGTCCCTCCAGGTCGCCGGCCCGCCAGGTGGCCCTGTCGAAGGCGAGGTGCTGCACCTCGACGAGCCCCTCAGCTTCTGGGGAGGCCTTGATGCGGCGACCGGTGAGGTGATCGACAGACACCACCCCCAGTCGGGCCTGTCGGTCGCCGGCCGGGTGCTCGTCATGCGCAGTGGCCGCGGCTCGAGTTCGGCGAGTTCGGTCCTCCTCGAGGCGGTCCGCTGCGGCACGGCACCGGCGGCGATCGTGATGGTCGAGCCGGACGCGATCGTGGCATTGGGTGCGATCGTCGCCGACGAGTTGTATGGCTGGCCGCTGCCTGTGGTTCTCGTGAACGAGGCTGAGTTGGCGAAGCTCAGGACGGGGGATCAGGTCCGTATCGAACACGACGGTTCGGTTCGGACCATCAACGCTGCGCTCTGACTTCTCCACCGTGGTGGGCGCCACGGGGCACTTCCCGTGTCCTTCCCGGGGAAAAAGAGGCGGGTGGTCACCACCCGTCCATCAGGATTCGTCGGGGATCCAGGGTTCGGCGGTAATTCCGAGGCCGTCGGCAATGCGGTTGGCGTAGGCGTAGTAGGCGGTCACCTCGGCGATGTCGAGGATGTCGCGATCGCTGAACCCGGCCGTTCGAAGGGCGCCGATGTCGGCCTCGGTGACCTTTCCAGGCGAGGTGGTCAGCAGGATCGCGTACTCGAGCATCGCTCGGCGCTGATCCGAGATCGGCGCAGAGCGCCAGTCGGCCTCGACGGCATCGGCCAGGCCATCGTCCCGGAGGAGTCGGCGCAGACCGCGCCGGTGGTGGGCCACTCAATAGTGACAGTGGTTCTCGAGGCTGACCACGAGTGCGATGAGCTCCCGCTCGACCTTGCGCAGCGTGCCGGTCCCCGCCATCGCCGACGTGTAGAGGCCCAGGTGGGCGCTCAGCCCCCGGGGGTTCAGGGAGTGGACGGCCATGATGTGGTCGACGCGGCTGTGGACGGGGTCGACGACCTCGGCGTGGAGTTCGGCGAGGGATCCTCCCCCGTCCACCCAGTCGCCGTCGGGAACGGTCAGGATCCATGCCATCGGGTGAGTCTCGCACAGCATCCCGAGGCCCACGTCCAGCAACTCGATGCCGGATGGATGGCCGATAACGCCGACCTCGTCGCCGACTGCCGCGAAGCCGCCGCCGGTTGGACCTGGTAACAAACTGTTGGCCAACGCAAGAGGCGGGAGAGGATCAGCAGTTTTCTAAGTGATACCTTGGCATTTGTCGCTGGGAACAGTAGAACGCAGGCAGCCCGGTCTGCGAAATCCGGTCCACTCAGAAGGGGATTCGAATGACGGAACACGGCGAGCCGATCGTCTCGCTCGAACACGTCTACAAGATCTTCGGCCCGGACCCGGGTGGCCGGGCGTACGACCTCTCCCGGGCGGGGGTGGACAAGGACGAAGTCCAGCGCCTGTCCGGCCACGTGGTCGGCATGAAGGACATCTCGTTCACCGTGAACAAGGGTGAGATCTTCGTCGTGATGGGCTTGTCGGGTTCCGGCAAGTCCACAGCGATCCGTACCGTCAACAAGCTCCATGACATCACCGCAGGCCAAGTGACCGTCGACGGCGTCAACGTCCAGGGGCTACGCGGCTCGGCTCTCCAGACGTTCCGCCGCGAGAAGATGGGCATGGTCTTCCAGCACTTCGCACTGTTCCCCCACAGGAACATCATCGACAACACCGGCTACGGCCTCAAGGTGCAGGGTGTTTCCAAGGGTGAACGTGACGCAGAAGCGCTGAAGGCGCTGGCGATGGTCGGCCTCGAGGCGTATGCCCAGAACGCCGTCGGAGAACTCTCCGGCGGCATGCAGCAGCGTGTCGGCCTGGCCCGGGCGCTGTGCAGTGATCCGCCGATCCTGCTCATGGACGAGGCGTTCAGCGCCCTCGACCCGCTCATCCGCCGCCAGATGCAGGACGAGCTGATGATCATCCAGAAGAAACTCCACAAGACGATCCTGTTCATCACCCACGACCTGAACGAGGCGCTGCGGATCGGCAACCGGGTGTGCATCCTGCGCGACGGCTACGTCGTCCAGATCGGCACCCCCGAGGAGATCCTGACCGAGCCGGCCGACGGCTATGTCGCCGAATTCACCCAGGACGTCGACCAGGGTCGGGTCATCGACGTCGTCAACGTCATGCACGATGCGGTCATCCTCGACGCCTCCGCCTCTCTCGCCTCGGCGGTCGATCGGCTTGGTCAACGACGAGGTGGCTTCGTGGTCGACGCCGACGGCCGGCCCACGGGGCTGCTCTCGGTCGTCGATGCCGGGAGCGCCCTCGCCCACGGCACCACCGCATTGTCCGATGTACTGCGCTCCGAGTTCTCAACGACACTGCCGACAGCACGACTCAATGAGATCTACGCTGCGGCCGG
>PACE01000005.1 GCA_002699725.1 Acidimicrobiaceae bacterium | reverse complement strand
GGTGGGAGCGACCGTGGTGGTCGTGGTCGTGGTGGGCGCGACCGTCGTGGTCGTGGTGGGCGCGACCGATGACCCGCCGCCCGAGCAGGCACCCGACACCAGGGCTACCAGGATCAGCATCGAGTACCGCATGCCATCATGGTAGTGTCGACCCCCGGCAGGAAGGATTCCGGCGAGGCACCGCACCATTCGGGCTTCGCACCGGTTATGCACCGGGCCCGCACCCGTGTGCCCGTTAGCATCGGCGCAGCGGCCGGTCCCCGGGCGCGTCCCTTCGAGCCCCGCATTCCCCGACCCCCCCCGGTATCCCCATGGACGTGCGCGACATCCTGATCGAGGCCGTGCGGGCCGCACTCGCTGGCCTCGGCGTCGAAGCGCCCGATGCCGTGCAACTCGAGCGGCCGGCCAATCCCGACCACGGCGACTGGTCAACCAACGTCGCCCTGGCCTCTGCGAAGGCTGCCGGTCGCAACCCCCGTGAACTCGGGACCGAACTGGTCACCCGCCTCGAGGCTGATCCGCCGACCCACGTCACCGGGATCGAGGTGGCCGGCCCGGGCTTCGTCAACTTCCGCCTGGCTGACACCTGGCTCCACGAAGTCCTGCGCGACGTGGTGATCGGCGGGGAGGAGGGGTTTGCCCGCCATGACGCCGGAGCGGGGGAGCGGGTCATCGTCGAGTTCGTGAGTGCCAACCCGACCGGCCCGCTCCACGCCGGCCATGGCCGGGGCGCCTGCTTCGGCGACTCGGTGGCACGCCTGTACGAACGCATCGGGCACCCCGTGCAGCGCGAGTTCTACATCAACGACCGCGGCACACAGATGCAGCTCTACGCCGCATCGCTGGCCGCCCGGGCCGCCGGCGACGAGGTCCCCGACGGTGGTTACAACGGCCAGTACATCGTGGACTGGGCCGCCGCGATGCCCGACGACGCCGATCCACTCGAGTGGGGCTATGCCCGGGCGCTCGCCGACCAGCGCGAGGTGCTCGAGTCACTCCACATCCGGTTCGACGCCTGGTTCAGCGAGCGGTCGATGATCGGGTCGGGCGCCGTCGACGCCACCCTGGCCGACCTGCGGGCCGCCGACGCCGTCTACGACGAGGATGGGGCGGTCTGGTTGCGCAGCAGCGACCATGGCGACGACAAGGACCGTGTGCTTGTCAAGTCCGACGGCGAGTTCACCTACCTGCTGCCGGACGTCGCCTACCACCGCGACAAGTTCGCCAGGGCCGACCGCCTCGTGAACGTCCTGGGCGCCGACCACCACGGTTACGTGGCGCGCGTGCACGCTGCCATGCACGCCCTCGGCCACGACCCCTCCGAGCTCGAGGTCGCCATCACCCAGTTGGTCAACCTCCAACGGGGCGGCCAGGAGGTGAAGCTCTCGAAGCGCACCGGAGACATCGTCGAACTTGGTGAGGTGGTGGCCGAGGTGGGTGCCGACGCCGCCCGCTTCACCTACCTGCTGCAGTCGGTCGACTCGGCGCAGGCCTTCGACCTCGAACTGGTCGCCAGCCAGGTCAACGAGAATCCCGTTTTCTACGTCCAGTACGCCAACGCCCGCATCCACTCGATCGTTCGCCGGGCGGCCGAGGCTGGTGTCGTGCGCCCCGACCTGGTCGATACGGACCTCTCGGTACTCGGGCACCCCCGCGAGTTGCGGCTGCTCCGCGCCCTGCACGAGTTGCCCGACACAGTGCTGCGGGGAGCAACGGAGCGAGCCCCCCACCTGGTCACGACCTGGGTCCGGGACCTGGCGGCCGACTTCCACGGCTTCTACCACGACTGCCGCGTCATGGGAGACGGCGTGGAGGCTGACCTCACCGCCGCCCGACTCTGGTTGGTCGAGGCCGTCCGCGTCGGACTTGCCGTCGCCCTCGACCTGCTGGGCGTCGGCGCCCCGGAGGAAATGTGGCGCGACGGCGAGGAGGACGGCTGATGGCCGGCCCGCTGCCCCTCGACCTGCTGCCCGACACCGCCGAGGTCGGTGCCGACGGAGGCACATCGATCGGTGGCTGCGACCTGGTCGACTTGGCCGACGAGTTCGGCACGCCGCTGTTCGTCTACGACGAGGCACACCTCCGTGCCCGCTGCCGCGAGGCCGTGGCGGCCTTCGGCGAGGGAGTCGCCTACGCCGGCAAGGCGTTCCTCTGCGGCGCCATGGCGCGGCTCGTTGTCGAGGAGGGCATGTACCTCGACGTGGCCACCGGCGGTGAGCTGTACATGGCCCGCCATGCCGGCGTTCCGGCCGACCGCCTCATCCTGCACGGCAACAACAAGAGCGAACTCGAGCTCGAGATGGCGATCGAGGAGGGCGTCGGCCTCATCGTCGTCGACTCGTTCGACGAATTCGACCGCCTCGATGCACTGAATGCGGCCATCGGTGCTGTCCCGAGGGTGCTGCTCCGGGTGACGCCCGGCGTCGAGGCGCACACCCACGAGTACGTCGCCACCGGCCAGGACGACTCCAAGTTCGGGTTCACCGTCTCGACGGGCCTGGCCGCCGCAGCCGTCGAGCGTGCACTCACCTCGGGGACCGTCGACCTGGTCGGCGTCCATGCCCACATCGGTAGCCAGGTCTTCGAGGTCGACTCGTTCGGCCGCGCCCTCGAGGTCCTGGCCGGGTTCGCCGCCCCCTACGACCTGGCCGAACTCTCGGTCGGAGGCGGCCTCGGCGTCGCCTATGTCGAGGGCGAGAGTGCGCCCTCGATCACCCAGTGGGGCGAGGTCGTGCGCGGCGCCTGTGAGGTCGCCGGGGTCACGGCGCGTGTGTCGGCGGAGCCGGGCCGGGCGATCGCCGCCCTAGCTGCCGTCACCCTGTACCGGGTGGGCACGATCAAGGACCTCGAGGGCATCCGCACCTACGTTGCCGTCGACGGAGGCATGAGCGACAACCCCCGCCCGGTCCTCTACGGGTCCGGTTACGAGACCTTCCTGCCGAGGGCCGTGGCGGCCGAGCGCAGGCGGCCGGTCCGGGTGGTGGGCAAGCACTGCGAGTCCGGCGACCTGCTGGTCCGCGAGGGCTGGGTGCCCGACGACCTGGCGGTGGGTGACGTCCTCGCCACGCCGGTCACCGGCGCCTACGGCCACTCGATGGGCTCCAACTACAACCAGGTACTGCGACCCGCCGTCGTGTTCGTCGCCGATGGCGAGGCGACCAGGGTGGTCCGGCGGGAGACCTACGAGGACCTCGTCCGCCGCGAGGCCTGAGCACACCATTATCGAACGGGTGCCGCATGCCGTACCCGGTACCGTGAAGCCCATGGAAGACCCCCTCTCCAACTCACTGGTGCGCGTGGGCCTCCTCGGCTGTGGCAACGTCGGTGCGGCCCTGGCGGTCCTGGTCGCCGAGCAGCGTGAAGACGTCGCCCGACGTACCGGCCTGGCATTCGAGGTGACTTCGGTCGCCGTGCGCGACACGGCCATCGACCGAGGCGTGCCCCTGGCCGCCGAGGTGTTCACCACCGACGCAGCGGCCATCGTCACCGACCCCGACATCGACGTGGTCGTCGAGGTCATGGGAGGTATCGAGCCGGCCCGCGAACTGATCGTGGCCGCGCTCGAGAACGGCAAGCCGGTGGTCACCGCCAACAAGGAACTGCTGGCCCGGCATGGGGCAGAGCTCTACTCGATTGCCGAGGCCGCCGGCGTCGACCTGCTGTTCGAGGCCGCCGTGGCGGGGGCCATCCCCATCGTGCGACCACTGCGTGAGTCGTTCGCCGGCGAGCCGATCACCCGGGTGATGGGCATCATCAATGGAACCACCAACTTCATCCTCACGAAGATGTCCGAGGAGGGCGCCGCCTACGCCGATGCCCTCGCAGAGGCCCAACGCCTGGGGTACGCGGAGGCCGACCCGACCGCCGACGTCGAGGGCCACGACGCCGGGGCAAAGGTCGCCATCATCGCCACTCTGGCCTTCGGGGCCGAGGTGGTCGCCGACGACGTCTACCTCGAGGGCATCTCCCGGGTCACCGCCGCCGACATCGAGGCCGCCGCCCACCTTGGCCACTGCATCAAACTTCTCGCCGTGGCCGAACGTCGAGGCGACGANATCGGCGTGCGCGTGCACCCGACGCTCGTGCCGAACGACCACCCGCTGGCCGCCGTCAACGACAGNTTCAACGCGGTCTTCGTCGAGGGCGACGCAGTCGGCGAGGTCATGCTCTACGGGCGGGGTGCCGGCGGCCGTCCGACCGCNTCGGCCGTCTTCGGCGATCTCATCGACGCCGCCGCCAACAACGCCNGTGGCCACGGAGCGTCCNTCGGCTCGCTCGAAAGGGCCCGCATCTCGCCCATGGCCGATCTCGAGACCGCCTACTACCTGGCCGTCGACGTCGACGATCGACCCGGAGTGCTGGCCGGCGTGGCCGCCGTATTCGGCGACCACAGTGTGTCGATCCGCTCGATGGAGCAGTCGGGCCTGGGTGGTGAGGCNCGGCTCGTGTTCATCACGCACCGCGCCCGCGAGAGCGACGTGCAGGCCACCCTCCANGACCTACGCAACCTCGACGCCGTGCGCAACGTCGGTAGCGTGCTGCGCGCCCTCGGCGACTGACCCCCGGGTCCCGTTCCGACATGCGCTACGTCAGCACCCGCGGGGACGCACCGGTCCTCGGCTTCGGCGATGCCCTGCTCGCCGGGCTGGCCGACGACGGGGGCCTCTACGTCCCCGAGTCGTGGCCGAAGCTTGCNGCGGGCGGCACCGGCGACTACGTCGCGACAGCCCTGGAGGTGATGGCGCCCTTCGTCGGAGGTGCCATCGCACCGGGCGCCTTCGCCGACATGGTCAGGGAGGCCTATGCGACGTTCGAGGCCGACGACGTGACGCCACTGGTCGACCTNGGCGACGGCCTGCACCTGCTCGANCTCTTCCACGGCCCCACGCTCGCCTTCAAGGACGTGGCACTGCAGNTGGTCGGTCGCCTCTTCGACCACGANCTGTCGCGACGGGGAGAGCGCGTCACCATCGTCGGAGCCACCTCGGGCGACACGGGCTCGGCTGCCATCGACGCNTGCCGCGACCGCGAGTCCATGGACATCGTCATCCTGCACCCGGCNGACCGGGTCTCGGAGGTGCAACGTCGCCAGATGACCACCGCCTCGTCGGCCAACGTCCACAACGTGGCCGTCGAGGGCACCTTCGACGACTGCCAGGANCTCGTGAAGGCCATGTTCGCCGACGTGGTGTTCCGNCAGCGGATGCGCCTGTCGGCGGTCAACTCCATCAACTGGGCCCGGGTCATGGCGCAGGTCGTCTACTACGTCGTCGCNGCCGAACGGCTCGGTGGTCGGCAGGCACCGATCACCTTCTCGGTGCCCACCGGCAACTTCGGCAACGCCTTCGCCGGGCACGTCGCCCGCCACATGGGCCTCAACATGCCGCAGCTCGTCATCGGGTCGAACAGCAACGACATCCTGACCCGCTTCTTCGCCGGCGGCACGATGACCCTCGACGAGGTCGTGCCCACGCTCTCGCCCAGCATGGACATCCAGGTGTCGTCCAACCTCGAGCGACTGCTGTTCGAGNTGCTCGACCGCGACGGGGNCGNCGTGGCCGCCCTGCTCGACGACTTCCGGGCNACGGGCACCACCGCCCTCGACCCGGTGCTCCATGCCACGCTCGGCGACGCCTGGACGGCNGCCTGCTTCCACGACGATGCGGTGCTGCGCTGCATCGCCGACGAAGCCGACCGGTCGGGCGTGGTCCTCGATCCGCACTCCGCCGTGGGCGTGCTCGCCGCGCGCCGGTGCCGCCGTGACCCTTCGGTGCCGATGGTGGCCCTNGCGACGGCCCACCCCGCCAAGTTCCCCGANGCCGTCGAGTCGGCCACGGGAGTGCGGCCGGTCCTGCCCGAGCGACTGGGCGACNTCTTCGAAAGGCCCGAGCGCTGCGTCCGCCTGCCCAACGACCTGTTGGCGGTCCAGGCACACGTNGAGGCCTGCGNCACCACCTGATGCACGGGAAGTCGCTGCGGGAATCGGGGCGGGGTCTGGCAGGATGANCGTCCTGTGAAGTACGTGATCTGCGTNCCCGANGGCTGTGCCGACCTGCCCGTTCCCGAACTNGACGGCCGCACCCCGCTCGAGGTCGCCCAGACGCCCAACCTCGANGCCCTGGCCGCCNGGGCCACGGTCGGTCGGGCCGCGGTGATCCCCGAGGGCATGCCGCCCGGCAGCGACGTCGGCAACATGTCGATCTTCGGGTTCGACCCGGCCGAGCACCACACGGGTCGNGCNCCGATCGAGGCGGCAGCGCTGGGCCTGTCCCTGAGCCCCGACCAGGCCGCCTTCCGCTGCAACCTCGTNACGGTGTCCCCCGACGGCGTCATGCTNGACTATGCGGGCGGCAACCCGTCGTCGGAGTCGGCCGCCGAGGTCATCGCCCGGATCGAACGCGAACTCGGGGGCGACGGCGTGTCGTTCCACGCCGGTGTGAGCTTCCGCCATGCGATGCTCGGCCCGGGGGAGTGGCTCGACGCCGACTGCACCCCGCCCCACGACCTCTCGGGNGACCAGGTCGTGGTGCCCGCCGGGCCGATGGGTGGTCCGCTGTGCGACCTCATGGAGGCCTCGAAGGACGTACTCGCCGCCTCGGACCTGGAGGCGACGCAGATCTGGTTGTGGGGGCAGGGCTTCCAGCCGCAACTGCCCTCCTTCAGCGAGGCCCACGGCGTCGATGCCGGCCTTGTCACGGCTGTCGACCTCGTCCGGGGACTCGGCGTCCTCACCGGTATGGAGGTCTGCGACATCCCGGGNGCCACCGGCTGGTACGACACCGACTACGAGGGCAAGCGCGACGTCGCACTGCAGNNGTTGGCCGACGGCCTCGACCTGTTCATCGTCCACGTNGAGGCCACGGACGAGGCCGGCCACGCTGGTGACGTCGCCCAGAAGGTCAAGGCCCTCGAGTTCTGGGACCGGCGCATCCTCGCCGACCTNGTCCCGGGCCTCGACNCACTNGGNCCGTGGCGGCTNCTGATGCTGCCCGACCACGCCACCCCGCTCACCACCCGCACCCACACGTCCGANCCGGTGCCCTACCTNCTGGTCGANTCCGAGGTNGANGGCCNGGGCGGCGTGTTCACCGAGCCCGGCGTCGNNGNCGCCCCNNTGGTGCCNGGCCACTCCCTGATGNCNNCGCTCCTGTCCCGCTGANCAGGNNCGGGAGGNACGNCGGNCTCAGCNGCGNCAGGGTGTCGTGTCGACGGACCCACCGNGGACGACGTCGCCGAACCGTTCGCTGTCGGCGGTCTTGACGTACCGCTCCCAGCGGATGTCGGCGGGGGCCTCGACCNAGGTCTCGGTCTTCTCGGTGAAGCAGCAANCGGTGTCCTCNACACCTGTGGTGTCGTGGAGAAGGTNGGTGCGCTCCAGAATACGGAATCACACGCACTCGACTGACAGACAGGTTCGGCGTACTCGTCCTCGGCATCGNCACGATTACCTCGTACGGCTCGTGGCTGTACTCGTTCGGCGTGCTCGTCGGNCCGATCCACGACGACGTGGGCTGGGGGACGACCATGCTCGGNATCGCNTACGGAGCCGGCTTCGTCATCAACGGAGCGGCTTCGGTCGTCGGCGGCCGNCTCCTCGACCGCCACGGNTGTCGGGGGCCGTTCCTCCTCCAGGCNGTGGTGGGAGGCGGCTGCCTGCTGGCGGCGACCTGGGCGACCGACCAGGTGGTCTTCGGCGCCCTNTACGCCCTCGGGGGCGGAATCGTTGGTGCGACNGGCTTCTACCACGTGACCACGGCGGCGGTGGCACGCCTCCGACCGGACCGCCCCGACCAGGCGATNGCCCGGCTGACGATGGTCGGGGCCCTCTGCAGCGNGATCTACCTGCCGATGACCGCCTGGCTGGTCGAGGCCTGGGGGTGGNGNGCCACCGGCCGCCTGCTCGCCCTGACGGCCATCGCCGGCGCCCTCCTGGCGNCATNGTTGGGGCGCGCTGGTCGCGGCGAGGAGGCGGCGTCNGAGAGNCCNTGGCGGGCGATGAGGGGCGCCCTCGGGCGCCCGGCGATCCAACGGATGCTCGTCGTGTTCTTCCTCGTCTGGCTNGCGTACACCACGATCCTCGGCTACCAGGTTCCGATCCTGACGGGCGCCGGGCTGGGNCTNGGTGCCGCCGGNGNCATCGGTGGGCTGCGCGGCTTCGGCCAACTCTTCGGCCGGATCGGGNTGACCGGAGTCGTCGAGCGCTTCGGTGCCGACCGAGTGNTGCGGCTCGCCTACGCGGTGAGCGCNGTGGGCATCGCGTTCCTNCTCGTCGGCACGGTGCCGGCAGGGATCGCCTACGCCGTCGTGGCCGGTGCGTCGCTCGGCGCCACCAGCCCGCTCCAGGCGATGTACGCCCGCACCCGCTTCGACGCCCGCGACNTGGGTCTGCTCATGGGCCTGCAGGGNGTTGCGGTCGGCGCTGCTGGCGGCCTCGGACCGATCCTCGGCGGCCTNACCCATGACCTGACGGGGTCCTGGACCCCGACCATCCTGCTAGCCGTGGCGGCCCTCGCTTCCAGCACCCTGTTGCTTGGAAGCGGGTCGAAACCCCGATGATTTTCAGACTTTTCGAGGGTGGTTGCTTCCGTCTGGTCGCTTTCGGTACGATGACGGGGTCGTCGGGCGGGGACTGACGGCCTCCCGTTCGTTCTTCCCGTCGACAGGCTGGTACATCCTCCGAATCCGTTGTCCACCCCGTCAGGTGACTCCGGCCGGATCAGTACCGCCACCCCCACTCCCCCGTGAGTGTTTTCCTCCGGCCGACGAGGCTGGGACCAATGACGGGCGATTCCGCCCGCGGAAACCTGAGGTGTCTGAGAAATGGACCCCACCCAACTCGAACGCGATGCCCTCGAGGGCAAGGACCGCGACGAGCTCACCACGATCGCTACCGCCCTGGGCGGTAAGCCGGGCTCGCGTGCCCGCAAGGCCGAGATCGTCGACCTGATCCTCGACCTGGCCGGCATCGAGACTTCGTCCAACGGGTCCAGCCCGTCGACGGGAGCGGCTCCGGTCGAGGAACTCATCGAGGAGCCACCCGCCGAATGGGAGGTCGCCGTGTCCGAGGAGAGCGACGAAGCCGAGGCATCGTCCGACGACAGGTCGGCAGAGAGCGCCGAGTCCGTGTCCGAGGAGAGCGCCGAGGCCGAGGCATCGTCCGACGACAGGTCCGCAGAGAGCGCCGAGTCCAGGTCCGGACGACAGGGCCAGCAGGACAACCGGGGCCAGCAGGGCAACCGGGGCCAGCAGGGCAACCGGGGCCAGCAGGGCAACCGGGGCCAGCAGGGCAACCGGGGC
>PACE01000004.1 GCA_002699725.1 Acidimicrobiaceae bacterium | reverse complement strand
AACCACAGGCAGACGCGACGAGCGCCAGCGACGTAAGGATCAAGATCAAACGCTTCAACATCGAAATACCCCTCAGTTGGTTCGGCGATGACGATTTCACCCCCGGATGACCGTCGACAGCGCGCCCAGATTTAGGCCGCTCTCTTAGATCTCGCGCCAAGGTAATGGCATCGGCCTCTGGTGTCAACCAAAACCTCTACTGGCAGGAAAGTTCAATAATCAGTGGGAAAACAGCGGGTTTCCCGGCGGCCCAACCCGTCCACTAGGGAGACCCGGACGTCCTTCCTGTACCTTGCGAGCCAGACCCCGCCCCCACAGCCCGACGACGACTTCGAGGCAACCCCACATGGGCATATTCGACGAGATCGACCTCACCGACCTGGACGTGTTCGCCGAGCGGATGCCCCACGAGTGGTTCGACGCCCTGCGACGTGAGCACCCGGTCTGGCTCCACCCCGCCACCGATGAGGAACCCGAGCCGTTCTGGGTGGTGTCCTCGTACGAGCACATCACCGAGGTCCACCGCGCCGGCACCCTCTATTCGCACCAGACGGGCCCGGGGCGCGGGGGCGCCGGCGGCATCGCCCTCACCGACATCGAGCCCGGCCGCGGGCCCGGGCTCCAGATGGTGATGACCGACCCACCACAACACACCCGCTACCGCAAGCTCGTGAACACGGGCTTCACCCCGCGCATGATCCGCCGCCTCGATGACATGATGCGGACCCGGACCGACCTCATCCTCGACCAGGTCTGCGAGGTCGGCGAAGCCGACTTCGTCACCCAGGTGTCCGCCGAACTACCACTCATGGCGATCGCCGACATCATCGGCGTGCCCGATGCGGACCGGGCGCTCCTCTTCGAATGGAGCAACCGCACCATCGGCGGCAGCGACCCGGAGTTCGCCGCCGATCCAAGTCAACCGGGGGGCGAGTACGAGAAGGCCGTGATCGAGATGGCGATGTACGCCCACGACCTGACTGACCGCAAGCGTGCCGAGCCGGCCGACGACGTGTGGACGGCGCTCACCGAGGCACGGGTCACGCTCGATGACGGCACGGTCGCCGAACTCACCGACCTCGAGCGCGACCTCTTTTTCACGTTGCTCATCGTTGCGGGCAACGAGACGACCAGGAATGCCATCAGCCTCGGGATGATGGCATTCCTGGAGCACCCCGACCAGTGGCAGCGGGTACGCGAACAGGGCATGGACACGGTCGCCGTCGATGAGGTGCTCCGACACACCAGTCCCGTCAACTACTTCCGGCGCACCGCCACCGCCGACACCCGACTGGGTGGTGAGTCGATCCGGGCCGGTGACAAGGTCACCCTCTGGTACCCGTCGGGCAACCGCGACGAGAAGGTGTACGAAGACCCACACCGCCTCGACCTGACGCGCACGCCCAACCACCACCTGGCATTTGGTGGCGGCGGCGCCCACTTCTGCCTCGGAGCGAACCTGGCCCGACTGGAGATCGAAATCATGTTCGAGGGCCTGGCCCGGAGGCTCCCGGATCTCGAGGCCACCGGCCCCGCCGACCGCCTGCGCATGAACCTGGTGAACGGGATCAAGCACCTGCCGGTGGAGTTCACGCCGTCGGCTCCGGTGCTCACGCCGGCCTGAGCGCAGAACGCACATTGCCGAGGTCCTTCCAGGGAACGGCCTCCCCGGAATCCGGCTACTCGGGCGATGCGTAGACCTTCACCGACATGAACCGGACGGGCATGTCGAGCAGGGCGACAGGTCCATGGGCCACCTCACCGTGGACCTGGATCGTGTCGCCGACACACAACGTGTAGGTCTTCGGTCCGTAGCCGTAGTCCATCGACCCCTCGAGCATGTGGAGGAACTCGACACCCTCGTGCTGGAACAGGGGGAATACGTCGTTGGAGGACTCGAGGGTGACCATCATCGGCTCGATGATCCGGTTCGGCCCGCGCAGTGAACCGAGGTCCTCGTAGATATGACCCGGTCCGCTGCCTTCGTGGAGGATCTCCATCCGCTCGCCGCTCCGGACGATGACGACATCGTGCTCCTCGTCGAGGCCCCGGAAGAACGCCGTGATAGGCACCTCGGCCGCATGGGCGAGCCTCGTGAGCGTGGAGAGGCTGGGCGACGTCTGGCCGTGCTCGATCTTGGAGACCATGCCGAGGGAGATCTCGGCGACCTCGGCGAACTGCGCCATCGTCAGTCCGAGGGCCCGCCGCGCGTCGCGCACCCGTTCTCCGACGACCCGACAGACGTCATCCGCCGAAAAGACGGAGACTTCTTGATCCTGACCGACGATCATCGGCGCACTGTCCTCTGCGAGGCCATGGAAACCAACCCTTTGTCCCTGTCCTCCCGCACCATTGCGGGTGAAACCATCCTTGAAGGTACTGCCACCCGCCCGCAGGGTGGAGGACGATAGTGCAACGGTCCCCGACGGGAAAGCCCGAAGGCGCCGAATCCGGGGTGCGGCTACGGCAACTGCTGCCAGGAGGTCGACCCGCCGTCAAGCAGGCGGGCCGAGGAACGGTAGGCAGCCCGCGAGACGTAGGGCCGCACTTCGTCGGCCCGGGTCCGGCACAGTTCGGCCTTGAGGCCGCGTGCGGCCACCACCACCGGGTCGTCGCCATCGGCGAGGGCCAGCAGGTCGACGACGTGGAGGGCCAACTGGGTCTCGCCCGCCTCGGCGAGGGATCGGGCCCGCTCGAGGACCACATCGGGATCGCCGATCGCGCTGAGGACCACTGCAGCCGCCTCGCCGGGGGACGCCGGATGCAGGGTCGTCGGGTTGCGGTCCCACCAGCCGTTCTCCTCACGGAACAGGTCCCGTGCGATGTAGTCCGGGCAGCCGTAGTTAGGGGTCATCCAGGGCTCGTCGAACAACTCCGACGGATACTCGAGGTCGGCGAGCACCTCACCCTCTCCCATCCCCCTGTTCATCCGTTCGACGACCTCCCGGCGGAGCCAGCGCAGCGCCTCGGCGGTGCGGGACAGCCGCTGACAGACCTGGTCGGCCCCCCGGACGACCGGCCCGAACTCGGTCACCAGGGTCTCGGCGCCGAGGGCGGCCAGTGCATCGAGGGTCTCGGCCCACCGGATCGTGAACCGCTGTGTCCGCAGCGGCGTGCCGATGTTGGGAATCGCGTCGCCGGGAGTCGCCGGCCCGCCGTAGAGGAGCCCGTCGTCCGGGTACCAGACGGCGATCGCGTCGTCGGTCTCCGACGGCGCCCAAAGGAGTTCGACGGTCCGACTCCCCGTGACGACGGTCAGGGCATCGGCAAAGGTCTCCGTGGGATCGGTCATCTCGAACGCCGGAAGCATCCGCCGCCAGGACGCTCCCTCCCGGGAGGGGAACTGCACCGACGCCATACGGGCCTGCAGGTCGAGGGTCTCGCGGTAGCGGGCATACCGACGGAGGAGGTTCTCGTGGGCGATGAGCCGGGGCTGCGGTTCGCCCCGCTCGGCGGCATGAGCCTGCCAGGCCCCGACCGCTGCGTTGTAGCCCAGGTGGCCGTGGCTGTAGCAGATGGCGTGCAGCGGTGACTCGGTGACGGATCGGAGGTGTTCGATCATGGCCGGGGCCGCAGGCAGCGAACCTGCATCAACCAGCACGAGTCCGACGTCGGTGTCCGCGACGAGGGCGTTGCCCTGCCCCGGCAGGACGTGGAAGCCGTCGCCGAGGTCGACTCCCGCCAGATCGCCGCGCAGGGTTCGATCGAGTGCCATGTCGCGACCGTACGGGCCGGTGTGGCTCCGTGCGCAGTCGTAGGATCCGGCGCGTACCCGACTGACGGCGAGGAACGGAGCACAGGCATGCCGGACGTTGCCGACGCCGTCGTGATCGGCGCCGGGGTGATGGGCGCCTCGATCGCGCTCGAGCTCCAGCGCGCCGGACGCTCGGTGGTCGTCGTCGACAAGGGCGATGCCGTCGGAGGTGGCTCCACCAGTTCGAGTTCGGCGGTCGTGCGCTTCAACTTCTCCACTCTCGCCGGGGTGGTGGCCGCCTGGGAGTCGAAGCACCGCTGGGAGGCCTGGGCCGAACACCTCGGCCATGTCGCCGGCCCGCTGGCCCGCTTCCACCGATCCCCGATGGTGCTCCTCGAATCGCCCGACTTCGGCCGCCGGGAGGCGACAGCGCTCCTCACCGAGGTCGGCGTACCACACGAGTTGCTCGACGAGGATGGGTTGGCCGCACGCTTTCCGGCCATGGACACCAGGCGCTTCTTCCCGCCCCGACGACCCGACGACCCGCACTTCGGTGACGCTCCCCGGGGGCGCCTCGACGCGATCCTCATCGAGGACGGCGGCTTCATCGACGACCCTCAGTTGGCTGCCGGCAACCTCATGGACGCTGCCCGGCACCACGGCGCCGACGTCCGTCTGCGGGCCAAGGTGGTCGGACTGGAGGTGGGCAGCAGTCGGGAGCGACGGGTATCGGGCATCCGCCTGGCCGACGGCAGCACCGTCGAGGCCCCGGTCGTGGTCAATGCCGCCGGGCCCTGGAGCGGTGCCCTCGACCACATGGCAGGGGTCACCGGCGACATGGCCGTCACAACCCGGCCCCTGCGCCAAGAGGTCCACGTGGTCGAAGCCCCCGCCGGTTTCACCCACGGTGACGGCGGGGCCATGATCGCCGACCTGGACCTCGGCTTCTACAGCCGCCCCCACCCCGGGGGCACGCTGCTTGTCGGCGGCGTCGAGTCCGACTGCGATCCCCTCGAGTGGGTCGACGACCCCGATGCGATCTCCCCCACGCCCACCGTTGCCTGTTTCCAGGCGCAGGTGTGGCGGGCCGCGCGACGCCTCCCCGACCTGGCCATCCCACTCCGGCCCACGGGGCTGGCCGGGGCCTACGACGTCACGCCCGACTGGATGCCCGTCTACGACCGGACCTCACTGGACGGCTTCTACGTGGCGATCGGCACCTCGGGCAACCAGTTCAAGAATGCCCCCCTGGTCGGCGAGGTGATCCGCGAGTTGGTCGACGCCTGCGAGTCCGGGCACGACCACGACGCCGAGCCTGTGCGGATCCGTTGCCGGCACACCGGACACGACCTCGACCTCGGCGCCTTCTCCCGCCTGCGGGCGCACTCCCCGACCACCGGGACGGTCCTCGGATGACCACCGAACCGGGGCCGTCGTTGGCCGACCTCGCGGCTGACCCCCACCCCCACCTGGCCCGCCTGAGGTCGACCGGCCCCGTGTCCTGGATCCCGGCACTCGATGGCTGGCTGGTCACCGACCGCGCCACGGCGCTCAACGTGATGCGCGACGACGCCACCTTCACCGTCGACGACCCGCGCTTCTCGACAGCACAGGTCGTGGGCCGCTCCATGCTCTCGGTCGACGGCGCCGAACACGATCGGCACCGGTCGGCCTTCAGCGAGCCGTTCCGCTCCGGCGCCGTGCGCGAGAACCTGGGGCCGTGGCTGCGGGACGAGGCCCGGCGCATCGTCAAATCGTTCGCAGACGGCGGCTCCGCCGAACTCCGGGGCGCCCTCGCCGCACCGCTGGCCGTCTCGACGGTCCTCCACACGCTCGGGCTCAGCCCGGCAGACCCCGACCGGGTGCTGGGCTGGTACCGGACGATCGGCACCGCCATCGAGGGTGTGAACGCCGGGCGGGAAGTCGACGACGGGGCGGCTGTCGCCGTGGCCGGACTCCGTGCCCGCATCGACGAGACCGTGGCCCACGGTTCCGGGCCGCTCGCCGATGCCGCCGGGATGCTTGATGCCGACGCCGTGTTCGCCAACGCCGCCGTCATCATGTTCGGCGCCATCGAGACCTCCGAGGGCACGACGGCAAGCGCCCTTCTCCACCTGCTGTCCTCGCCGGAGCAGTTGGCCGAGGTCCTGGCAGACCGGACGCTGGTGGCCGACGTCGTCGAGGAGGCGCTCCGGATCGAACCGGCCGCCGGCCTCGTCGACCGCTACGCCACCCGCGACGTAGAGGTCGCCGGGGTGAACGTCCGGCAGGGCGACCTGGTCACCGTCTCACTGGCCGGCGCCAACCGGGACCCGGCCGTCTTCGACGATCCCGACCGATTCGACCTGCACCGGGCCAACGCCCGCCAGCACCTGACCTTCGTGCAGGGACCCCACGTCTGCCTCGGCATGCACCTGGCACGGCTCGAGACGCGCGAGGCGGTCGATGCGGTCCTCGACCTGTTGCCAGGTGTCCGACTCGTGCCGGGGTACTCGGCACCGGCCCGGGGACTCGTGTTTCGCAAGCCCGGATCGGTCGGGGCGGCCTGGGACGTGTCAAGGCGGGCGCCGACGGGGACAGCGTAGGAGAAAGGTCTGCGATGGGTCCACGACAGCACTGCAGGTACTGCGAGGAGTGGTTGGGGTTCGGCGAGGACGTGTGCCCCCGGTGCGGCTCGACCCAGGTCACCGACTGCTGGGTCGGCGGCTGTCCGGGCATGCTCGAACCCGACGACGACGAGTGCCCGGTCTGCGGGTCCGAGCGCGACGACGGGGACGACGACTGACCCGGGGGCGCCGCGAATGACGGTGGCAGACCTGCGGGCATACGCTGCACCCATGGGCAGGCATCCCCGCTGCATCCTCGAGGTCCGCGTCACACCTCGGGCCGGGCGAAACGACGTCCGGTTGAACGACGGACGCGTCCGTATCCGGGTGGCCGAGATTCCGGAGAACGGGCGGGCCACCGAGGCCGCCCGGCGGACCCTGGCGAGGGCCCTCGGCCTCCAGCGTCGCTCGGTGACCCTCCGGACCGGCATGACCTCCCGGACGAAGCGGTTCCAGATCGAGGGCCTCTCCCGGGACGAGGCCCTCGAGCGACTGGGCAGCTGAGCCAGCTCTGTGGGGCCGTCACCGGATCGTCCCTGAGGGAGCCGTGAACGTCCACATGCTCACCGGCCAGACCTCCCCGCTGCTTGCCGACGCTGCGGTCCTCCTCCACTTCGGCTACCTCGCCTTCCTGACCTTTGGCGGGTTCCTCGTCTGGAGGTCCCCTAGGGCGATCTGGCCCCACCTGGCTGCCGTGGCATGGGCGGTCGGGGTCGTGGTGATCCGCTACCCGTGCCCCCTCACGGACCTCGAGCGGCACTTCCGGCCGTCGGCGGGCGAACGAAGCTTCATCGAGCGCTACCTCGAGGGCGTCATCTACCCGGAGGGGCACATGGACACGGCGCGCCTCGTGGTGGTCGTGGTCGTCGCCATCTCGTATGCGGGGATCCTCCGCCGGCGCCGACCTGCGGTCGCCCGGGTCGACGACTAACGCGACCAGCCCGCCCCTCGTCGCGCACCACCTCGATGGTCGATCCCAGGCCGCCGAGTGGAAGGTCGTCGGGTCCGGCTTCGACCGGGTCGACGCCTCACAGTCGCCAGCCGGAGGGTCGCCTCCTCGAGCGTGGCGCATGCCGACGGGTCCATGTCGACGGCGAAGTCGTCGATTCCGGCGACCTCCGACCCGCGCCACAGTGCGGCCTCGGGAATGGCGACTACGGGCTCCACGGCCGCGCAAACTAGGCGCTGTCCGGAGGGTTCATCAGTCCAGTCGACCGAAAAAGGTGATTCGGGCGTGTTCCGAGAGCGANAGGCCCGGCTCGGTGTTGTAGGCGAGTACCACGAGGATGCGGGTGCGGTCGCCGACCACGGGGGTGACCCGGTGGAGTGCGTCGCGGCCACGGAACANGGCGAGGTCCCCGGGCCGCTGGTCGAGGACGGTCGACTGCCGCCCGAGGCGCCCATCGAGCGCCTCGGCGACGCCGTGCAGGTTCTGTTCNCCTCGTTCTGCACTACGCATGCCGTCNATGGATTCGAACATGCCGCCCCCCTCCGGAGACTGCAGGAGCAACGTGACCGCGAACGACGAGTTGTCGAAGTGCCAGCCCAGTTCCTGGCCCTCCAGGAAGTAGTTGACGTTGATCGACGACAACGGATCGGCGTAGTCGTGGAGTTCNTCCTCACCGAGCACTTCACACAGGAACGANCGGAAGACGGTCGCGTCGTAGACGGTTCGCAGCGCCGACGACCCGGGCACCTGGTCGGAGGTGACCGCCCCCTTCGTNCTGACGACCTCACGACTGCGGGCATCGTCCGCCGGCAGCGTCGCGTCGGCGGTCTCNAGGTAGACGGTNTGNGTCTGGTCCGAGTAGAAGGCNAGGTGTTGGAGAGACTCGGCCTCNGCCACGAGNGACTCGACGACGGCCGCCCGGAGGAAGCCCCCCAGTAAGAGCGCTCCATCACGGTCGAGGGTGGAGCGGCACTGCGACCGGTAGGCCTCGTCATGTAGCCGGTGGGCACCGAGGTCGACTACCTCNTCGAGGGATGGNGGCGTCATGGCCGGGAGGGTACGTCTCTCNTACACTCCACGCGATGTCCGGAACGCCGACTCGGGACCTCGANCCGGAACTGGTCGATCGCTACGAGCGCGACGGGTACCTGTACCTCGCNGACGCGCTGTCCCCCGAACGGCTGTCGCGCCTCAGGGAGGTGTTCGAAGGGTGGGTGGAGGAGAGCCGCTCCCACGACGGACCGTACGGCGAGACCTTCGACGGCCGACCCCGGTTCGACGTCGAGCCCGGCCANAGNGCCGAGCGNCCGGCCCTGCGNCGGGTCGCCTCTCCCGTCGAGGTGTCCGACGCCTACCTCGACGTGATGCGCTCCAACCCCGCCCTCGACGCCGTGGCCCAACTCATCGGCCCGAACCTGCGGTTCCGCGAGTCGAAGNTCAACTCGAAGCTCCCGGGCACTCCAACCCACCTCAAGTTCCACCAGGACCTCCCGTTCGGTCCGTTGACCAACGAGGATCTCGTCACAGTCATCTTCCACCTCGACGAGGTGACCGCCGAGAACGGACCGCTCGAAGTGATTCCGGGCAGCCACCGGGGCCCGCTGTACGAGCACTGGCACGACGGGGTCTTCACCGGCGCCGTGAGCCCCGAGGTCGAGGCGTGGGCGAGNAAGGANGTCGTGACCTGCTGCGGTGCGGCCGGCTCTGCCTACCTCATGGACGCCCGCGTGCTGCACGGCTCGGCACCCAACCTCTCATCGGCACCACGGTCGCTCTTCATCGTCCAGTACCACGCCGAGGACGCCCACCCACTGGCCCCCAACCACCTGCCCAGNCGCTTCGACGGAGAGGTCGTGGCCGGCGTGGACACCGGCCGGGTGCGCTGCTCCGACTACGAGGTCACCCTCCCGGAGATGCCCACCGTGGCCTCGTTCTTCGCCGTCCAAGCCGTCGAGGCATAGGGGCCCCAACCCCCGCAGGCTCAGTAGCCTCGTGGGGACGGGGTTCGCGGCCCGGGTCCATTTCGTGCCNCCAACCGCGCCATCCCGCCCTCGTAGCTCAGTCGGATAGAGCGACCGCCTCCTAAGCGGTAGGCCACAGGTTCGATTCCTGTCGAGGGCGCCATGCCACAGACCTTCCACGACGCCCCCGCCTGGTTCCGACGCGCCCTCGACGTGCCCTACACCGACTGCAACACCACCGTCGACGGCGCCGGCATCCACTACCTGGCCTGGGGAGAACCCGGCAGGCCCGGACTCGTGTTCGTCCACGGCGGTGCCGCCCACGCCCACTGGTGGACCCACGTGGCCGCCCAGTTCGCCGCCGTCTACCGGGTGGTGGCCATCGACCTGTCCGGCCACGGCGACAGCGACCGCCGAGACGAGTACTCGCTGGACCGCTGGTGCAGCGAGGTCATGGCCGTGGCCGACGACGCCGACATGGCNGGTGCTCCGATCGTGATCGGACACTCCATGGGNGGCCTGGTCACGCTGGCCACCGCCTCTGCACACGGCGACCGGATCGCCGGCGCCGTCGTCATGGACTCGCCGGTCAGCGCCCCCGACCCCGAGATGGAGTCGNGCCGGCGCAACCAGTTCCGGGACCCGAAGGTGTACCCCGACACCGCCACAGCGATCGGCCGCTTCCGAACCGTCCCCGAGCAGGACCACTANGAGCCCTACGTGATGGACCACGTGGCCGCCATGTCGCTGCGCCCCACGGACGGCGGCGTCACCTGGAAGTTCGACCCGAGGATCTTCATGCCCCGCCGCTCCGCCGCCAACGAACTCCTGCCCGACATCACCTGNCGGGTGGCGCTCTTCCGCGCCGAGCACGGGCTCGTCACCCCCGGCATCGGCGCCTACATGTACGAACAACTCGGCCGGGTCGCACCGGTCATCGAGATCCCACTCGCCGGGCACCACCTNATGCTCGACCAGCCGCTGCTCGTCGTCACCGCCCTNCGGACCCTGTTCGCCGACTGGGANCACTCAGTCCCCTTCGAACGGGACTGACTCNCAACGNCGCTGCCGNCCNTGTCCCGCTACGGTGCCGNACCGTGAACGACACCCCGGCGACCATGCGCCTCCACGACACGGTCCGCGACGAGGTCGTNCCGTTCGAACCCGGACCCGAGGTGTCCATGTACGTCTGCGGCATCACGCCNTACGACGCCACCCACCTCGGCCACGCCTTCACCTACCTCACNTTCGACCTGGTCATCCGGCGACTCGANGACCTCGGGCACANCGTGCGCATGGTCCGCAACGTCACCGACGTCGACGACTCGATCCTGCCCAAGGCCCGNGANCTCAAGGTCGACTACCGGTCCCTCGCCGCCGTCGAGATGGCGCACTTCGANGCCGACATGGAGGCACTCAACATGCGNCCCGCCTCCGTCGAGCCATGGGCCACCCTGTCGATCNAACCGATGCTCGACCTGATCCAGCGCCTCTCCGACGCCGGCCACACCTACACGGTCGACGGCACGACCTTCTTCGACGTCTCCACCGACGACNACTTCGGCTCCCTGTCGGGNTACGACGAAGACACGATGCTGTCACTGGCCGCCGAACGNGGCGGCCACCCCGACGACCCACGGCATCGCAACCCCCTCGACTTCGTGCTCTGGCAGCCCTCGGCCAACGACGANCCGGCCTGGAACTCGCCCTTCGGGCCGGGCCGGCCCGGCTGGCACATCGAGTGCTCGGCCATGGCGATGGACAACCTCTCCGACACCATTGACCTACACGGCGGTGGCGACGACCTCGTCTTCCCCCACCACGAATGNGAGGAAGCCCAGAGCCGCTGCGCCACAGGAGAGCCGCTGGCCCGCCACTGGATGCACGTCGGCATGGTCGCCTACGAGGGCACCAAGATGTCCAAGTCCCTCGGCAACCTCGTGTTCGTNCGCATGCTCCGCAACCTCCACGACCCGAGGGCCCTGCGCCTCGCCATGCTGGGCCACCACTACCGGGCCGGCTTCGAGTGGTTCGACACCGACATCGACGACGGNATCACCCGCCTCNGCCGTCTCGTGGATGCCGCACGCCGACCCTGNGGACCCGACCCGGCCCCGACACTCGCCGCCGTCCGAGCCGCCCTCGACGACGACCTCGACGCACCGACCGCCCGCAAAGCCATCGACGTGCTGGCAGGTGCGATCATCGCCCACGCCGGCGACGACCCGACGGCGCCCTCTGGCCTGCGCCAAGCGGCCGGCCTGCTCGGCATCCAACTCGACGAGGAGCCGTCGGGCGACTCACCCTCCGGCACGTGAGCCACCCATCCGTGTCGACGTCTCCCGTATCCTGACCGGGTGCTGCGCCTCACCAACAGCCTGACCGGCGACAAGGTCGAGTTCACCCCCCGCGATCCGGGGAAGGCCTCCGTGTACTGGTGTGGNCCCACCGTCTACGACGCCCCCCACGTCGGCCACGCCCGCTCCACGCTCGCCTTCGACATCCTCGTCCGCTACCTGCGCTGGACCGGGCTCGACGTGACAGCGGTATCCAACATCACTGACATCGACGACAACATCATCGCCCGGGCCGCCGAAGAGGGGACCACCGAACCCGAGTTGGCACGCCGTTTCGAGGAGATCTTCATCGCCGAGATGGACCGCCTCGACATCGCCCACCCCGACCTCCGGCCCCGGGCAACCGAGTACGTGGGCCCGATGGTCGACATCATCGGCCAACTCGTCGACCGGGGCATGGCCTACGCCACCGACTCCGGCGTCTACTACGACGTGGACCGCCTCGACGGCTACGGCGCCCTCGCCGGACAGACCATCGAACAGTTGCGGGAAGGCGCCGGCGCCCGGATCGAGGTCGACGAGGACAAGACCGACCCGCTCGACTTCGCACTCTGGAAGGCCGCCAAGCCCGGCGAACCCACCTGGGACTCCCCCTGGGGTCCCGGCCGGCCCGGCTGGCACATCGAGTGCGTGGCCATGTCGCTCGACCTTCTCGGCGACGGCTTCGACATCCACGGCGGCGGCGACGACCTCACCTTCCCCCACCACGAGAACGAACGGGCCGAATGCCTCGGCTGCGGCCGCCCCTTCGCCCGNCTCTGGGTGCACAACGGCATGGTCCAGGTGGGCACGGAGAAGATGTCCAAATCGCTCGGCAACTTCTGGACACTCGCCGAACTTCTCGACAACTGGGACCCGCGGGCGCTGCGCCTGCTGGTCCTCCAGACCCACTACCGCAAGACCATGGAGATCGGCGAGGACACCCTGAGGACCGCCTCNGCCGCCCTCGAACGACTCGACGGGTTCGCCCGGCGCATTGCGGCCGCCAACCTCCCCGACACCCCCGCCGACGAGGCGACGGTCGACCGGTTCCGCCAGGCCATGGACGACGACCTCGGGACCGCTGCGGCCATGGCGATCGTCTTCGCCGCCGTGCGCGACGCCAACCGGGCCCTCGATGCCGAGGACGCCGACACTGCTGCGGCGCTCGCAGCGGCCGTGACGGAACTCAGCGGCGTGCTCGGGCTGCGCCTCGCCGGGANGACGACCGTCGGAGANGACGGCGGGGCAATCGATGGCCTGGTCACCGCGCGCAGCGCCGCAAANGCGGCGGAGGACTATGCCGAGGCCGACCGGATCCGCGACGAACTCACGTCACGCGGCNTCGTGCTCGAGGACTCGNCCACCGGCACCNCCTGGCGNCGGGCCTAGTTCCGCGGAACCTCGGACCAGGCCACGCNCTTGTCGACNCGCACGTCGCCNGGGAGTCCCAGNACCCGCTCACCNAGGATGTTGCGCATCACCTCGGACGTGCCACCCTCGATGGTGTTCGCCCGCGCCCGCAGGAACGAATACCGGATGTGCAGGCCCGGGCCCCGCAACCCGTCGGGCCGCTTGCGCTCGTAGCCGGCNTCGTACACCAGTGCTTCCGGGCCGAGCAGGTCCATGCAGGTCTCGTAGATGTGCTGGTTCATCTCCGCCGACANCAACTTGCCGACCGAACCCTCCGGCCCNGGATTGCCCGACTTCGAACCGTCGCGCGCCCGCCANTTNGTCAGCCGCAGGGCCTCGGCCCGGCACCAGAGTTNGNTGACCCGATCACGGGCNACCGGCATCGTCGCCGCGTCGAGCGAGTCCTTGNGCTCGTTCCAGAGGCGCACCAGGTCGCCGATCGGTCCCGTGCCCTTCCGGGGAACGCCACCGCCCAGGGCGACGCGCTCGTTCATGAGCGTCGTGACGGCGGCACTCCAGCCGTTGCCGACCTCACCGAACACCCGGTCGTGCGGAATGCGGACATCGTCGAAGAAGACCTCGTTGAACTCGGCCTCGCCGGTGATCTGGTGCAGCGGCCGAACCTCGACCCCTTCCTCCTCCATGTCNAGGAGGAAGTAGGTCATCCCCTTGTGCTTGGGCTGCTCGGGGTCGGTTCGGGCGACCAACATCCCCCACTTGGAAACGTGCGCCAGCGTGGTCCAGACCTTCTGGCCGTTGACGATCCACTCGTCGCCGTCGCGCACGGCCCGGGTCGAGAGGCCGGCCACGTCGGAGCCGGCACCGGGTTCGCTGAAGAGCTGGCACCAGATCTCCTCGCCGGTGTACATGGGCCGGAGGAGGCGCTTCTTCTGCTCGTCGCTGGCGTAGGTGAGCACCACGGGCGCCCCCATGCCGATGCCGATCGGATTGATGCTGAGNTCGTGATAGGGCACACCTGCCGCCCGCAGTTCCTCGTCGACGACCGTCTGGAGTCGGCGGCTCTCGAGGCCCAGGCCGCCGAGTCCCTCCGGGAACTGGACCAGCGCCAGGCCCCGGTCGAACTGTTCGCCCCGGAACGTGAACTGGTCGACGTCGCCGGGAGGGACCTCCGACACGAGTCGGCGGGTGAGTTCCCGGATGTCGGTTTCGGAGATGTCGGGCATGGGCGTCGTNCCTGGGAAGGTGTTGCGGGCACCTCNAACCTACCCGTCGGTAACCGNTCGGNTCCTAGTCGGGATCCCGCAAGGCGTAGAGGTAGCCGTCCCGGGAACCCATGTAGACGGTCCCCCGCCAGATGGCCGCCGANGACTCGACGCACGCTCCGGTGGCTACCTCCCACACCTTGACCGGCTCGACGNTCGGGTCGGACAGGTCGAGTCCGAGCACCCGGCCGCTGCANTCGCCCATGACGAGCATGTCGTCGACGATCGTCGGCGACGACCAGGTGGGCCCCGGCAGTTTCATGGTCCAGGCGACCTCGCCGCTGNCCCGGTCGATGGCGTGGACCTTCCCCTCGTCGGTCGGCACGATGAGCAGGTCTCCGTNCACGGCAGGCGTCGCCCACACCCCGCTGTCGAGGTGCGGACGGTCCTCCACCGCCCACACCAGTGGATCGTCGGGCCTCGACGGGTCGAGCTTCAGGACCTGGCCGAGTTCGTGCGACCGGTCCGTGCCCCGCTCGTACTCGACACCGACGTAGAGCATCCCCTCGTCGTCGGCGACGAGCGTGGCATCCACGTCGTCGCCCGCCCAGAAGCGGAACACCCGTGTCGGCTCGACACCGTCCCTGAGGCCCCCGATGTCCCACCCCTGGACGAGGCCTCCCGAGTTCGCGAAGTACAGCACGTCGCCGATGACCAACGGCGACGTCTCGATGGAGACGTTGCCGCCCACGGCATCCAGCAACTCGTCGTCCCAGCCGGCGACGTCCCAGACCAGCACCGGATCGACCGTGACCAGGCCGTCGGCGTCGTAGCCCCGGTTCAGGCGCACCACGTGGAAGCGGCTGTTCTCCCCACCGGCGAAGAGGTGGTCGTCGAGCACGAGCGGCGAACTGTCCCAGTCGTTGTTCCACATCGTGGGCTCCACGTCGTAGGCATGGAGGCCCCACAGTTCGACCGGCTCATCCCGGTCGAAGGCGAGCACCCGCAACCTGTCGTCGCGGGAGCCCGCGTAGACGAGCGGGTAGCCGTCCGGGTCGACTGTCACCGAGCCCTTGATGATGTCGCCGGTCGGGAAGTCGGGCAGGAGGCGTTCGCCGGTCTCCCCGTCGACGAAGTGGACGGCTGCGTCGTAGGCGCCGAACACCACCCAGGTCCGGCCCCCGCGCTCGAACACGGCCGGCTGCCCGGTCCATCCCATGCCGCACCACTGCTGCTGCTCCCCGGAGATGGACGTCATTGAGCACATGCGGTCGTCGGGGAAGCGCCAGGCCACGACCGGGTCGTCCGGCACCGGCCCCTCCCCGTGCCAACTACGGGTGGGCGACCCACGGAAGGTCAGTACGCCCTCGACGGTGTCCCCCCACGGCCCACCGACCGTGGTGGGGTCCACCCAACCCTGGTAGGGCGGCTCGGTCGTCGTCGTGGTCGTCGTCAACGTCGTCGTCGTGGTCGTCGTCAACGTCGTCGTCGTGGACGGGGTCGTCGTCGGGGTTGTGGTTGTGCTCGGCGTCGTCGTGGCCGAGGCGAGAAGTTCGCGGTCGGCGTCGTCGAGCACCTGGTACGAGGTCTGGCCGGCACGGACCATCAGCGCCAACAGCGCCGCTACGAACACGGCGAGGCCGACGAGCGGCATGATCCAACGGGTCATGTCGGCTCCACAGACTGACCCTCAGGGCGACGCCGGTCGGGCACCCCCGCGCAGTGGACCCTCAGGCCGAGGGGTCGGGGTCGAAAGGCTCGAGTGGCAACGGCTCCTCGACGAACCCCTCGAAGTCGTCGAGGTCCTCGACGGGGCCCACCGAGCCCGACGGCGTTCCCCCGAAGATCCCGGCCGGGTGTCGGTCGACGCCGAGGGCCGCCCGGGCAATTTCCCGTTCCGGAGCCGGCTCGGACTCGGACGTCTGGAGTGCCGCACGCTCCTTGCGCGCCAACGCCAGGGGGTGCATGGCGGCGGCGACCGGCCGTGGGGTCGGAGCCTCGATCAGGTCGGCCACCGTCGACGGCGGAACCGGAGCGCCCGGTCCGGGAAACGCGATCACGTCCCCTCCCGTTCGTTCGTCGAGCAACGACCAGCCGATCGGGGCACTCAGGCGATCGAGGTGCTTCTCGCAGAGCACCACCCGTCCCGGCCCGTCGACCTCGGCAAGATTGCGCACCGTGAACGAACCCTCGGCAACGCTGATCACCACGAGCACCACGGCATGGCCGCGGCACGCCGACCGCATGCAGTAGGTACGCATGGGTGAAAAAGGTAGTTCGGTCGTGTGGACGTATCGGGGACACCCGCCAGCCCCCGTCCTCGACCACGCTTGCCACCTAGGCTCGCCTGGATGGACGACCGCCCCGTACTCGGGCTCGACGCCGACGACACCCTCTGGGAGAACGAAGTCCACTTCCGCGAGACCGAACGACGGTTCGTCGAACTCATGGCGCCCTGGGCCGATGGCTCCACCACCGAAGCGGCCCTGCTCGACACCGAACGGGCGAACGTGGCGATCACCGGCTACGGCGTGAAGAGCTTCATACTGTCGATGGTCGAAACCGCCATCTCGCTCTCCGACGGGGCGATCGGCGCCGAACCCATCTCGCGGGTGCTCGAGTGGGGTCGACAGATGCTCGAGGCACCAGTCGCCCTGCTCCCGGACGTCGCAGAGACGATCGGAACGCTCGCCGACGCCCACCGACTGCTGCTCATCACCAAGGGTGACCTCACCGACCAGCGCCGCAAGGTGGACGCCAGCGGGCTGGCCGACCACTTCTGGCGGATCGAGATCGTCGCCGAAAAGGACACCCCCACCTATCGGGACATCCTCGGTCGCCACGGCATCGATGCGACCAGGTTCGTGATGGTCGGCAACTCGGTCCCCTCCGACGTGCTCCCGGTCCTCGAAGCCGGTGGCCGGGCCATCCACATCCCCCACGATCTCACCTGGGCCCTCGAGACCGCAACCGACTCCGACATCGACGGACACGAGTTCCCCGTCCTCCGGAACTTCGGTGAACTCCCGGCACTCCTCACAGGCTGGCGAGACCCGGGTTAGGCACCGCTCGGATCCGCGCCGACGGCCCTGCGCATCACCGCACGAACGTCGACCACGCGCGGACCGTCCCGACGCACCGTGGCGATCGCACGTTCTCCGACGTGGAGGCGCCGCTTGCGCTCGCCATCGAAGGCGAGGAGCACCGGGCCCTCGAACACCACCTCCTCGTCGAACGCCAGTCGCCGAACCTCGACTACCCCGAGGTCGTCGTAGTGTCCCGGAGCGGTCGGCCCGCGCACCACCCGGTCACACACGTCAGCCGGGCCGAAGCGGACGAGCAGGCCCCAGTCGTCGTTCGGCGACACCGGGTCGAGCAGGCCCCCGACACCCACGAATCCGACGACGGACGGATCCGCACGGCTCAACACGGCGGTCCGCAGCGTCGTCGGGTCGAACAGTTCGTACGACCCGACGAACGGGTCGTCGACCGCCACCGCATCCACGAGCGCCAACTCTCCGGGTTCATCGCCCCGCACACCCAACTCCCCCCCCTCGAGTCGCAGGCGCACGACCTTCGCCCGCGGCGCGACACCGTCGAGCGGCACCCGGCCAACGGCCAGGTGCCCGGCGGCCGCCCCGGCGATGGTGGCCTCGACGAACACCGGGAAGGCGTTGTTGGTGCCCGTCGAGAGCGGAACCACGACGAGGTCCGGCCAGGCGAGGGCGGCGGCCCGGTTCGTCCCGTCACCCCCCAGCACGACCACGACCGCGCACCCCGCCGACCGCATGGCGGTCACCGAGTCGATCGAGTCCTGCTCCGTGCCGGTCAACGGTCCGCCCACCCACTGGAGGTCGATGCCACGGATCGTCTCCGTCGCCCGGCGCACGATCCGATGCGGGTCGTGGTGGACGACGAAACTCGTCGCCCCGGATTCCCGCGCCCCGAGGACCACGCGGCGGACGACGTTGACCTTCTCCTCCAGGGTCACCTTCCCGGCGGCGGCCACCGCCCGCCGGATGTCGGTCCCGGCACGCGGGTTGACCACGAGCCCGATCGGGGCGGTTGGTGCGGTGCCACCAGCGTCGGCCGTCACAGCGCAGGACCGTACAGGGACGTGTCGCGATCGTCCCGCCGGACGTCAAGCAGGAGTCGGACGTGGCCGGTGTTGAACCCCGGCCCGATCAGCCGTAGTCGTAGAAGCCCCTGCCGGCCTTGCGGCCCAGTTGTCCGGCCGCGACCATGCGCTTGAGTAGTGGTGGCGGGGCATACGACGGCTCGCCATACTCGGCGTGGAGTGTCTCGCCCACCAACAGCATCGTGTCGAGGCCGATCAGGTCGCTGAGTTCGAGCGGGCCCATCGGGTGGGCGGCACCCAGCTTCATGCCGGTGTCGATGTCCTCGGCGGTCGCATGGCCGGCCTCGAGCATCCGCATGGCACCGAGCAGGTAGGGCACCAGCAGCATGTTCACGACGAACCCGGCCCGGTCCTTCGCCGCCACGACCGTCTTGCCGATGACATCCGTGGCAAAGCCCGTGACCCGTTCGACGACGGCCGGCGAGGTGCACACCGAGGGGATGACCTCGACCAACTTCATCACCGGGGCCGGGTTGAAGAAGTGGAGGCCGACAACCTGCTCGGGTCGACCGGTGCGCATGGCGATATCGATGATCGGGATCGACGATGTATTGGTGGCCAGGATGGCCTCGGGCGAGGCGACCACCCGGTCCAACTCGGCGAACACCTCGGCCTTCAGGCCGAAGTCCTCGACAATGGCCTCGACAACCAGGTCGCAGTCGGCCAGTTCGGCGAGGTCGGTCGTGAACGACAGGTTGTCGAGCGCTGCTCCATGCCCGGCCTCGTCGAGCTTGCCGCGCTCGAGTGCCCGGTCCAGCGAGCGTTCGATCCCCGATCGACTGCGTTCTGCGGCGGCCGCGTCGATCTCGCGCACCACCGTCGCCAGCCCGGCCTTGGCCATGACCTCCGCCACGCCGCCACCCATCTGGCCTCCACCCACGATGCCCACCCGTTCGATGCCCACTCGACCTGCTCCTTGCCTCGTCTCGTACTCGTCAGTCGCCTTCGGTGACCGTCACCGACTCGATCACGACGTCCTCGAGCGGGCGGTCGCCGGGGCCGGTAGGGACCCTCTGCATGGCGTCCGCCACGTCGAGGCCCTTCACGACCTGTCCGAAGAGCGAATACTGCGGCGGAAGGCCCACGCCGCTGGGGCCGGTGATGACGAAGAACTGGCTGCCGTTGGTGTCCGGCCCGGCGTTGGCCATCACCAGGGAGCCCAGTTCGTAGCGCCCGGGCTGCGGGAGTTCGTCCTCGAACCGGTAACCGGGGCCACCGCGACCGGTGCCGGTCGGATCGCCACCCTGGACCACGAAGCCGTCGATGACCCGATGGAAGATGACGCCGTCGAAGTAGCCCTGCCGGGCGAGGAAAACGAAGTTGTTGACCGTCTTCGGGGCACGGACCGGGTCGAGGTGGATGGTCATCGACCCCATCGAGGTCACCATCTCCGCCGAATAGCTTCCGGCGGTGTCGATGACCATCTCGGGCGGGCTGTCGAACTGCATCAATTGGTTCCTTGTCTCGGGCATGTCTCGTGAACGGAGGGTCAGGCTACGGGGCCGTGGCCCCCTTACTCCGGGTCCGGGGGTCCACCGGGCCATCCATGCAGCGTGGTTAGGGTGCCGCGCATGGCCCCCTTGCCCACCGAACCGGAGCAGTTCCTCCTCGGTGACGATGTCCCCATGTTCCGGGCAGCCGTCCTCGAGCCGCCCGACACCTTGACGCTCACCTGTGGACGTTGCGAGGTCACCTGGCGGGGCCGCCCCGCGGCACCCTGCTGGTCGTGCGGTGCGGAAGGCCGACGACCCTCCGGGACCGTGCTCGTCGTCGAGTAGCCGTACCCGACCAGCCTCAGGGAGACTCAGATCTCCTTCGCGAAGAGCCGCACCCGCTTACTGCCGCCCTCGCTGTCCTGTTCACCGACCGCTGCGAAGCCGAAGGCGTGGTGGAAGGCCAGGGAACCCTCGTTTCGCGGGCGGATGTTGACTTCGGCGCACAGGGCCGTATGCCCCTCGGCCCGTTGGACGAAAGCCTCGTAGAGGGACCGGCCGATGCCCCGACCCTGTCCGGACGGGTCGACAACCACACGGTCGACGTACAGGAAGCAGTCGTAGCGCTCACTGAACCACCGGTAGTTGACGCTGTCGTAGGCGACGCCCGGACCATCCAGGCCCACCAGGAATCCGACGACGCTTCCCCTTGGCAGGACCACGACGAGAAACGTGTGGGCGACCTCGGCGAACAAGGCCAACTCCTCGGACGAGAGGTCGTTGACCGCCGGCACGGCAGCGCTGTTCAGGAGCCGCACGGTCGGCAGGTCTGCCGGCTCGACGGGCCGCAGGGACACCACTTGGTCTTCGGTCACATTCGCCTCCTTCGAGCCTCACCGTCTGTGCGTCGGTCGACACCCCACGCCTAGCCTGCCAGCCATGAGCATCGACGCACCCCCCCGACAGGTCGAGGAAGGCGTAGTGGCCGCTGCACGCGTCGTCGACGGCCACAAGACCTACGGCAGCGGCGACACGGAGGTCCGGGCCCTCGACGGCGTCACCGTCGACTTCGGCGAAGGACGCTTCACGGCCATCATGGGCCCCTCCGGTTCCGGCAAGTCAACCCTGATGCACTGCGCCGCCGGCCTCGACAACCTGACCGCCGGATCGGCCTTCATCGGCGACACGGAACTCGGCGGCCTCTCCGAACGGAACCTCACCCTGTTGCGTCGCGACCGAGTCGGCTTCGTGTTCCAGGCGTTCAACCTGCTTCCCACACTGACGGCGATCGAGAACATGAACCTGCCCCTTACCCTCGCCGGCCGCAGCGCCGACCCCGAATGGCTGAACGAGGTCGTCACCTCCATCGGCATCGGCGACCGCCTCGACCACCGACCCAACGAGCTCTCGGGTGGCCAGCAACAGCGTGTCGCCATCGCCCGTGCCCTGATCTCCCGACCCTCGATCGTGTTCGCCGACGAGCCGACCGGCAACCTCGATTCGGCGACCGGTGGCGAGGTACTCGACTTCCTACGCGACGCCGTCAACAAACTCGGCCAGACGCTGGTGCTCGTCACCCACGACGCCGCTGCAGCGGCGAGGGCCGACCGGGTCCTGTTCCTCGGCGACGGTCGAATCGTGGACGAGCTCGACCGGCCGGATGCCGATGCCATCTTCGACCGGATCAGAGAACTCGGCGGCTGACCGCGAAACCTCGATGTTCCACCTGACACTCCGCAACATCGCGCGACGCAAACTGCGCTATGCACTGACCACGCTGGCCGTGGTCCTCGGCGTCGCCTTCCTGTCAACGTCGTTCTTCCTGACCGACAAGATCCGCGACACCTTCGACGAGCTTGCCACGGACATCACCGGTGACATCGACCTCGTGGTCCGCACGACGATCGGCAGGGGCGAGGACTTCAACAGGCTTCCCATACCCGAAGAACTCGAGTCGATCGTGGCAGGTGTCCCGGGCGTGGCCGGTGTCGATCCCCGGATCATGATGTGGAACGTCATCCCCATCATCCCCGCCGAGGGCGACGAGAAGGCTCGGGCGGTCCCGTCCCGGGCTGCCCCACAGTTCGGGATGATCTATTCCGAGGTGCCGGGCCTCAGGAACCTGTTCCTGATCGAGGGTCGGGCGCCCGAACGGGTCGGGTCTCTCCACGAAGACCCCGAACTCATCGCCGAGTTCGTGATGGATGCCCGCACGGCCAAGGACCATCGGTTCGGCGTCGGCGAGACCTACCGGATCAGCGGCCCCACCGGATTGCGCGACTTCCTCCTGGTCGGCATCGTCAACTTCGGCGATCCCGACGAGGACAAAGGCATCGGCGCCAACATCTCAGGCTTCGATCGCCTGACCGCCCAGGAGTTCCTCGACATGGAGGGACGGTTCGACCAGATCGACATCGCGATCGAGCCCGGCGCCGACAGGGAGGTCGTCCGGACGGCCATCCAGACGGAACTCGATGCGGCGAAGGCTGCATTCCTCGTCGAGTTGTCGACCATGCCCGACGAGTTCCAGATCCTGTTGATCCCCTACCTCGAGGCGGAGCTCGAGGTCATCACCAGCGACCAGCAGATCGAGGAGTCGCGCACCGACTTCGACCTGTTCATCAGCATCATTTCGGCGGTCCTACTGGCCTTCGCCATCATCGCCGTGGTGGTGAGCACGTTCATCATCAACAACACGTTCTCGATCGTGCTGGGCCAACGGGTTCGAGAGTTGGCACTGCTCCGGGTACTCGGCGCCACCGGTCGCCAGGTCAGCCGGTCGATCCGCCTCGAGGGATTCGTGATCGGCTCCGTTGCCACCGCCCTCGGCCTGGTCGGCGGCTACCTGCTGGCGCTGCTCCTACGGTTGGTCCTCGTCTCAACCGGCTTCGGGGAACTTCCGGGCAGCATCCCCATCCGCCCCCGAACGCTCATCGTCGCCGCCGTCGTCGGCATCGGCACCACGGTCGCATCGACGATCGGGCCGTCCCGTCGCGTGCGGTCCATCTCGCCGGTCGCCTCCCTGCGCGACGACGTGCGGCTCACCCCCACCGGGATGCGGCGTCGACTACAGGCCGGCGGGTTCGTTGCCCTGGTCGGCATCGCCCTCCTCGCCATCGGCATGACCGTCGACCTTGACACGCGCCCGCTTCTGTCCAGCCTGGGCCTCGGTGCCCTCGGCACCTTCTTCGGCGTGTACCTGCTCAGCCCGGTCATCGCCCGGCCCGTCGCCGACCTCCTGGGCCGCCCGATCCGGCGCCTCTTCGGGACACCGGGGCGTCTGGCCGGTGAGAACGCCCGTCGATCGCCACGACGCACGGCGGCCACAGCCGCGGCCCTGACGGTCGGACTGGCCCTCGTCTCCATGGCGGCCGTGGTCAGCGACTCGATGAAGGCCACGATCGTCCAGGCCCTCGAGGACGGCATCGAGGCCGACCTCTTCGTCTTCACGGCCTCGTTCAATCCGGCCGGCGGCCTTCCGGACGAACTCTCCGAAGGGCTTGTGGGCCTCGCCGACGAGCGCCCCGACCTGGTGGCGTCGACCGCCATCTACCGATTCGCACTCGGGGGGATGACCATCGACGCCGACCCCAAGGACGTGGGCGGCGTCGACCTCGACCTGGTCGACTCCCACATGAAACTTGGCATCGTCGACGGGGAATCCGCCAATCTGCCGACCGGCGGCGCCGCTTTTTCACTTCTGCTGCACGTCGACCCCGCCACCGACCTCGGCGTCGGCGTCGGCTCTCTGGTCGACATCGGCTTCCCCGGCGGCCACGAGGAGACGTTCAGCGTCGGCGCCGTCTTCGACGACTCGACGATGATGGGCAACTGGGTGATCGACAACGACGCCTTCGACCGCTTCCTGCCACGGGCGCCCGACAACTCGATATCGCTCGCCTACGCGACAGGCGCCGACCCGGATACAGCCCGCAATCTGGTCCATGCAGTCACCGACGACTACCCGCAGGCCAACGTCATGAACGGCAACGAACTCCGTGAGCAGATGGAGGGTCGACTCGACCAGCTGCTGTCGATCATCACCGTGTTCCTCGGGCTGTCGCTCTTCATCGCCGTGCTGGGCATCACCAACACGCTGGCGCTGTCGGTCTACGAACGGACCCGCGAGCTCGGCCTGTTGCGTGCGATCGGCATGACCCGCCGCCAGATGCGTCGCATGATGCGTTGGGAGGCCGTGATCATCGCCCTGTTCGGTGGCCTGCTGGGCGTTGCCATGGGCGTGCTGTTCGGCCTGGCGGCGACCGCCGCCCTACCCGAGACGTTCATCGACGTGACCTCGGTACCGGTGCTGAAGCTGGCGCTCTACCTGTGCGTGGCGGGCCTGTTCGGCGTGGTGGCCGCGATCTTCCCGGCCCGCCGTGCTGCTCGCCTCGACATCCTCAAGGCGATCTCGTACGAGTAGTTCAGTCGACGAGGGCGCTCGGCAGCGGCTCGGCGTGGACGATGGCGACGCGCCGGGTGGCGCGGGTGAGCGCCACGTAGAGGGCCCGTAACCCCAGTGCCTGCTCGGCCACGATCCTGGAGGGCTCGACGACGACGGCCGCATCGACCTCGAGGCCCTTGACGAGCGTCACCGGCACCACGGTCACGGACACATCAAGGCCATGGCGGTTCGGCCGACCGAACACGACGCCGGCCGCCTCGAGGGCGGCCTCGACCTCTTCGACCTGCGAGGCGGCAACTACGACCGCCACGTTGCCCGGCTCGACCGCAGCCGACTCGTCGGCCACGACCCGCGCCACCTCGACGGCCACATCTCCGGCGGCCTCGACGAACAGGGGTTCCTCGCCGTCTCCCCGGACGGAGACAGGGGGCTTCAGGTCCGGGACGGCCTCGGCCAGCACCCGGGCGGCCAGGTCCATGAGCGGTCCAGGAATCCGATAGCCGACCGTCAACTCGTGGCGCTGCGGTGGACGCTTGTGGGGCAGGTGTTCGAGAATGCTCTCCCAGCCTTCGTGGGCCCAGGCGCCGGTGGCCTGAGCGATGTCGCCGACCACGGTCATCGATCCGTTCAGCGAACGGCGATCGAGTACGCGCAACTCCATCGGCGAGAGGTCCTGGACCTCGTCCACGACGATGTGGCCATAGGTGCGGACGGCTTCGAGGCCCCCGCTCCCGGGGCGGGCGCCGAGCACCGACCGGACCTCGTCGAGCAGCGGAGCGTCAGAAGCGGACCACCGGATGCCCTCCGGGTCAGCTGAACGCTCACGGTGGAAGGCATCGACCTCGTCGTCGGTAAGCGACGGATCAGCGGCCCGGATCAGCGCCCGCGAACCGAACAGGTCGTTGAGCAGTTCTGCCGGACTCAGGACCGGCCACATCCAGTCCAACGCCTGGCGCACGGGCAACTTGCCCTGCAGGTCCTCGCGGACCACCTCGGCGTCGAGGTCGGAACGTGCACTCTCGGCCAGAACGTCGAAGAACTCCTTCTCGACAAAGCGTCGGGCGGCATTGTGGGTCCGGAACCGACGGCGGGCCTCGCTGACGATCCGCTGCGACTGCTCGGCGGTGATCCGCAGCCACCGCACGCCATAGCCGATCCGGAGGTCGTCGCGTAGAGGCCGCTGTCGGGTGTGCACCGCACGCGACAGGAACCGGACCATGCGCAGGTCGCCCTTGAGGCGGGAAACCTCCTCGACATCGTGCCGATCGCTGATGCTGGCGCCGGCGACCATGTCGGAAAGGGTCGCCAACTCGGCGCCCGCCTCACCGAGCGACGGCAGGACCTGCTCGATGTAGGCCAGGAACAGGCGGTTCGGTCCCACCACGAGGACGCCCTGGCCCTCGAGCGGGAAGCGGTTCGTATAGAGCAGGTAGGCGGCCCGGTGGAGCGCCACGACGGTCTTGCCGGTACCCGGCCCGCCCTGCACGGCCAGCACGCCCGGGAGGGGCGCCCGGATGACCAGGTCCTGTTCGGTCTGGATGGTGCCGACGATGTCGCCCAAACGGCCGGTTCGGGCCGTCTCGAGGGCAGCGATGAGTGCACCCTCGCCGCGAAGGCGACCCTCGTCGAGAAACCGCTCGACATCGCCGAACAGCTCGTCCTCGATCGCCAGCAACTCGCGGCCCCTGCTGACGAAGTGGCGACGACGCTCGAGACCCATCGGCATCCTCCCCGTCGCCCGGTAGAAGGCCTCGGCCACCGGAGCCCGCCAATCGACGACCACGGGCTCCTGCCCATCGTCCCAGACCCCGACCCGGCCGATGTAGTAGCGGCCCCCCGGCCCGCCGTTGCCGTCGTCCCCCTGATCGATCCGACCGAAGACGAGTGCTGCGTCGCCCATGTCGAGCTGGGCCAGTCGGGCAGCAACGGCCTCCCAGATGGCCTCCCGCTCGGATCGGGCCTGGTTGGTGCCACCTCGTCCCACTTCGACCATTCCCGTCAACTGGAGGGCGCGTTCCCGGGCGCCCTCGAGGCACGTGTACGCCTGGTCCAGGTACTCCTGTTCCGAAACGAGTTCGGGGTGCATCTCGGCCGGTTCTCCTGGTTGCTAGAGGGTGATTACGGGGCGCTGTTCCGGGCCCTGGGGCCCGGCCACGCGATTTGGACGGAAAACGATCCTACCGGTCAACGTGTTTCTCCCCGCAGGGCCTCGAGCCACCCCACCGGGGCCACCGCGTGCGACGATGACCGAATGCTCACCGTGGGACTCGTGCTCAGCGCCGGCGGCATGCACGCTGCCGCCCACCACGCCGGCGCGCTCTCGGCCCTCGCCGAAGCCACNGGCTGGGATCCCCGCACGGCCGACGTGATCGTCGGGACCAGCGCCGGGTCGAACACGGCCGTCGCCCTGCGCGCCGGCCTCAGCNCTGCNGACCAGGGGGACCACTACGCCGGAAGGCCAATCTCCGCCGNTGGCCAGGCCCTCGTNGNCCGGGTGACCACGCCGTACGACCTGCCGACGACGCCTCCNCGACCCGAGTCNCGTCAACCGGCCAACCCNTTNCTCGTCGCCCGCGGACTCTTCGGCCGGGGGCGGCCCCGACCGGTCGTCGCCCTCGCCGGGCTGCTTCCCGAGGGAACGGTCGACGGGACCTTCTTCCGGGAACGTGCCGNACANCTCCACCCGGGACNCTGGCCCGACCAGCCGACCTGGNTCTGTGCCGTCGACCTCGACTCCGGAAAGCGGGTCGTCTTCGGTCGCGACGACGTCGACGCCGACTTCGGCACGGCCGTGCAGGCCTCCTGTGCNGTGCCGGGCTTCCTCAGGCCCGTCGAGTCGGCCGGTCGTCGTTACCTCGACGGNGGGATCCACTCGAGCACCAACGCCGACCTGCTCACCATGCTCGGCCTCGACGTGGTCGTCATCTCGTCNTCGATGACGGCCGTGCGCGGCCTCGACACCTGGCCCGGCGGCCCGCTCGGCCGGGCNTGGCACAGCCGCACGCTGTTCCGCGAGGTCCAGGNGATCCGNCGTCNGGGAGCGGTCGTCCTCGTCCTCGAGCCGACCGCCGCCGACCTCGCCCTTCGGGGCACCGACAACCTGGACCCGTCATCCAACGGCGAGGTCTGCAGNACCGCACGGATCTCGGCCCTGGCGCGGTTGGCCCATCCCGCCTCGGAGCGTGCCCGCGGCCTGCTCGTCGGCGCCGGTGNCGANGTTCGGGACCTCCTGCCCTGACGNCATCGNGGTGGCCTCTCGCTAGCGTCGCACCNTGANGCANCCGGAGGCACCCGAGGACCCGTTCCTGGCCGCCTGTCNCGGCCTGCCCCATGAACNCACACCGGTGTGGTTCATGCGCCAGGCGGGGCGCTCGCTGCCGGAATACCGGGCCATCCGCNGCACCGGCAGCATCCTCGACACCATCGCCNACCCTGAACTGGCCACCGAGATCACGCTGCAGCCTGTCCGCCGCTACGGCNCCGATGCGGCGATCCTCTACTCGGACATCGTCGTCCCCGTCCATGCCATCGGCTTCGGAGTCGACGTGGAGCCGGGCATCGGGCCCGTCGTCGACCGGCCCTTCGAGCGGNCCGCCGACCTCGACCGGATCCGACCCCTCGATCCCGAGTCCGACACCCCTTACGTGCTCGAGACGGTCCGGGCACTGGCCTCCGAGNTGAGCGTCCCGTTGATCGGCTTCGCCGGNGCACCGTTCACGGTCGCGTCCTACCTGATCGAGGGTGGCCCGTCCCGTTCGTATGCCCGCACCAAGGCGTTGATGCTCGGCGACCCCNACCTGTGGTTCGCCCTGCTCGACCGCCTGGTCGACCTCGCAGTCGCCTCGCTGCGCTCGCAGGTCNNCGCNGGNGCCCGGGCGCTGCAGTTGTTCGACAGTTGGGCCGGAGCNCTGGCCCCGCCCGTCTACGAGAAGTACGTGCTTCCCGCCAGCCGACGGGTGTTCGACGAGGTCGCCGACCTGGGCGTCCCGAGGATCCACTTCGGCGTCGGCACCGGTGAGATCCTTCCNCTGATGGCGTCCGCNGGCGCCGACGTGGTCGGNGTCGACTGGCGCGTCCCCCTCGACGTTGCCCGNCNAAGGCTCGGCCNGGACACCGTCCTCCAGGGCAACCTCGACCCCGCCGTCTGCCTCGCCCCGATCGGGGTCGTCGACACGGCGGTTGCCGACATCCTGCGACGCAACGCCGACCATCCCGGNCACATCTTCAACCTCGGNCACGGGGTGCTCCCCGAGACGGACCCGGCGGTCCTNGAGCACGTCGTCGACCTGGTCCACGCCCACCGTCCAGGAAACTGAGCATGGCCGGCCGCCGCATAGTCGTCGTCGGTTCGGGGATCACCGGGCTGGCNGCCGCCCACCGCCTGCTGAGCGACCACCCCGAACTCGACCTGCTCGTCCTCGAGGCGGGCACCGCTCCGGGCGGCAGGATCCGGACCAGCCCCTTCGNCGGACTCCCCGTCGACGAGGCCGCCGACGCCTTCCTCGTCCGGGTGCCGTGGGCACTCGACCTGTGCTCGGAACTGGGCCTGGCCGACGAACTCGTGGCNCCACACGCACGGACGGCCTCGGTCTGGCTGGACGGGGCCCTTCGCCCCCTGCCCTCGCCGAACGTNCTCGGCATCCCCCTCGACCCGACCTCCGTCTNCGACGGCATCCTGCCCCCGGAGGCCCTCGAACGACTGTCCGGCGACGGGCGACCCGACANCGCCCTGCCCGACGGCGACCTGTCCGTCGGCCAGGTGGTCCGCCCATGCGTGGGCGACGCCGTCTTCGAGCGGTTGGTCGATGCACTGCTCGGCGGAGTCAACGCCGGCCGGGCCGACGACNTGAGTTGTGGGGTGATGGCNCCGCAACTCCTCGCCGCGGCCCGCCGACCCGAGGGACTCCTGGCGGCGCTGCGCAGCGCCCAGGAGGGNGTCGACCCGTCGGCNCCGGTCTTCAACGCCCACCCGTCCGGCATGGGCCACCTCGTGAACACGCTCGCCGANAACCTGGGCGACCGCCTCCGCCTGCGCTCAACGGTCACCGGACTGGGACGCACCGANGCCGGNTGGNTGGTGGGCACTGCGAAGGGGGTNGAGGTGGCGGACGCCGTGGTCCTCGCCGTCCCCGCATTCGTGGCCGCCGACCTCCTCGCCCCCATCGAAGCCGAGGCCGCCGACCACCTGGCACAGGTTCCCCACGCCTCCGTGTCACTCGCCGCATTCGCCTACCGCCGCAGCGACCTCGAGGTGCCCGGGGACCAGAGCGGCTTCCTCGTCCCCCGGGATGCCGGGCTACTCCTGACCGCCTGCTCCTACGCCGGCAGCAAGTGGGCGCACCTCGACACCGGNGACCGGGTCCTGCTCCGACTCTCCNCCGGGCGCATCGACGACNCCCGNCATACCGAGATGGACGGTGACGCCCTCGAACGTGCCCTCGCCAGGGACCTGGCGACGACCATCGGTGTCGAAGCCCCACCCGCNGCAGCCCGGATCTCCCGTTGGCCTCGGTCGTTNCCGCAGTTCTCCCCCGGCCACGCCGACCGNATGGCCGCCATCGACNGCCGNCTCGCCGAGGTCGCCCCCGGCCTCGTGGTCNCAGGCGCCTTCCGCCATGGCGTCGGCATCCCGGCGTGCATCCGTTCCGGAATCGAGGCGGCCGCGGCGGTCGCCGGACANGTGGCCTGAAGCGCCTCGNGGCGTGCGCTGAGCGACTTCCCGGGCGAATTCCGACGGAGACGCAGGAAACCGACCACCAACGTGGTTCGATGGGGGCNTGGCACGCGANACGACACCGGCACGCGAATGGGCCGAAGCCCGGCCCGGCAGCGGGACCGAACACCCCGGNGAACTTCCNGACACGGCCTACCTGCAGATCGAACGGACCTTCTGCTTNGCCGACCTCTCCGGGTTCACGCGCTTCACCCGCGAGCACGGNCCACTGGAGGCCGTCGATCGCCTCGAAGCGTTCCGCAGNGAGTCCCGGGAGGTCGCCGCACGGCGCGGCGTTCGGGTCGCCAAGTGGCTCGGCGACGGTGTGATGATGGTCGGCACCGAGCCCACGCCGACGATCGCCTGGGCCGGCCACGTGATCTCGCACTTCAAGGACACCGGAGTCGAGATCCGGGCCGGACTCGCCACCGGCATCGTCCTCCTGTTCGAGGGCGACGACTACATCGGCGAGCCGGTCAACCTGGCCGCGAAGNTGTGCAGCGTCGCNGAACCCGGTGAGATCCTCGCCAACTGCCACATCGATGACCTTCCCACCTGGATGCAGGTACTCGAGGTCGAANAGGTCGACATCCGAGGCGTCGGACCCATCGGGGGGATCCAACGGCTCGGCACCCGCATCGGCTGACGGCCATGGCCTCGCGCCTGCGGATCTCCGCCACCGCCGTGCTGGCCGGCCTGTTGCTGGCCGCCTCGATCCCNCCATGGGGCTGGTGGCCGGCGGCCTTCCCGGGCATCGCCCTCCTCGANCGCCTGCTCGTCGACCAGCCGGCCAAGCGTCGCTTCGGTCGGACGATGCTCGTCGCCGCTGCGTGGCTGCTCCCCGGAACCGCCTGGATCTGGGACCTCACCCCGCCCGGTTGGCTGGTGNTCATCCTCCTCCACGGCGCTTTCTTCGGCCTGGCNGCGGTGATCGTGCCCGCCGGCCGCGGTCGGCGGATCGGGCTGGTGGGNGCCGTCACCCTGGCCGAGTTCGTGCGTTGGAGCGTGCCCTTCGGTGGCGCTCCGCTGGCGACCCTGCCGATGGGCCAGGCGGGCGGNCCNCTCGCCCCCGTGGTCCGGGTCGGAGGCACGCTCCTACTGGTCGCCCTCGTCGTCNCCATCGGCGTCGGCCTGAGTGCCCTNGCCGACGGCCGTCGGGCCGGGACCGNCTCGGTCGCCGCCGCGGCCAGTGCCCTCGGNGCCGTGGCCCTGTGNGGCGTGCTCGCTGCCCTCGCCCCCTCCGGGCACGTGGTCGNCGAGATCGACGTGGCGCTCGTCCAGGGCGGCGGGCCGCAGCGCACCCGCGCCACCCCGACCGGCGCTGCCATCGTNTTCGCGAATCANCTCGAGGCCAACGACCTGGTCGACACCCCGGTCGATCTGGTGCTCTGGCCGGAGAACGTCGTCAANCCGGCATCNGAGCCGACCACGGGAGAGCGGCGCCCCGACCGGCTCTACGCCGACGATGCNGTCGCCGCGCTCGAAGCCGAGGCCCGACGACTGGANGCCGTNCTGGTGCCGGGATGGTTCCACCGCCACCCCACGATCCCGACCGCCAACGTCAACTACTCCACCGCCATCGAGCCCGATGGCAGCGTGGCCGCCGTCTACGACAAGGTCCGCACGGTGCCGTTNGGCGANTTCGTGCCCCTGCGGGGNCTCGTCGANGCNGTGGCNGGTGACGACCTTCCCGCCCGTGACCTGCTCCCCGGAACGGGGCCGGCCGTTCTCNATACGAGCGTCGGCCGACTCGGCGTGAGCATCTCCTGGGAGGTGTTCTTCGAGCACCGNACCCGCGATGCCGCCCGCGACGGAGCCCAGGTGCTCCTCAACCCGACCAACGGGGCCAGNTACTGGTTGACGATCCTCCAGTCGCAGCAGGTGGCCTCGAGCCGCCTCGCGGCCCTCGAGACCGGACGGTGGCTGCTCCAGGCGGCACCTACCGGCTTCAGCGCCATCATCGACGCACAGGGCCGGGTCCTCGAGCGCACCGGCGTGTCGGATCAGGCCGTGCTCCAGGCCACCGTCGANCTACGCGAGGGCGACACGTGGGCCACCCGTTTCGGACCGTGGCCGATGCTCACCCTCGCCCTAGCCCTGCTGGCTGCGGCCCGAACCCCCNCCCGGCGACGAAACCNTCGTTGAGGGGGTCTAGCNGGNAGCCCGGGCCACCANTACCGAGACCCGGTGCGGNGCCTCGACCTCTTCTCCGGGAAAGCGTTCGGCAAGGAGTGCNNCCAGGTCCCGGTCGAAGGCCGCCGCTCCCGCCGGCTCCAGGTTGACGATGGCGGCGCTGGCGCCGATGCGCCGACGCCACGAGTCGGCCAGGTAGGGCACGTCGACGTCCTCCACCCAGNNCTCGATCACGGTGAACCCCAATTCCTCCACATGGGTGATCGCCTCCGGGAGCGGCTCCCGGACGCCGCCCAGGTCCCAGGCCGGGTGGTGCGCCTGGATCAGCGCCTCGGTCTCCCCGGATACCGAGCCGGGCAACGGAAGCCAGTCGAAGTTGGTGATCGCCAACAGGCCGGCGGGCACGAGTAGGCGACGGGCCTCCATGGCGGCCGCGGCACCGTCGAACCAGTGCCAGCACTGGGCGGCCGACGCCACGTCNAAGGACCCGTCGGGCAGTCCGGTGTCCTCCGCCGAGGCCAGATGCCAGGCCACCTCGACGCCGTCTGCGGCTGCCAGNGCCTCCGCCGCCTCAAGCATCCGTCCATCGACGTCGAGCCCGGTGACGACACACCCGCGTGCGGCGAACTGCCGGGCCAGCGTCCCGGTCCCACAGCCCAGGTCGAGGAGCCTCTGTCCGGGTCGGCCCACGCCGTGCCCGNCCAGTCGGTCGACCGCCGCTGCCGGAAAGTCGGCGCGGTGGTGCGCGTAGTCGGCCGCACGCGAGCCGAAGCGGTCACCGTCCACCGCAGGCACGTTCAGACCTCGATCAGCAGCGTCGCCGGGCCGTCGTTCATGAGCTCGACCTGCATNGNCGCCCGGAAGCGCCCGGTCTCCACCACGATCCCCTGGTCGCGCAGTCCCTGTACGACCCGTTCGATCAGCGGCTCGGCATGTTCGGGTGGTGCCGCCGCGATCCAGGTGGGGCGCCGCCCCCTGGTCGTGTCGCCGTAGAGGGTGAACTGGCTGACCACCAGCACCTCGCCGCCGGAATCGACGACCGAGCGGTTCATCACCCCGTCGTCATCGTCCATGATCCGCAGACCGGACAGCTTCCCGGCCAGCCGGTCCGCCTGCTCTTCGCCGTCATCATGGGTGACGCCGACGAACACGCAAAGGCCGGCGTCGACGGCGCCGACGACGGCGCCGTCGACGGTCACGGANGCCCATCCAACCCGTTGAACCAGTGCTCGCATGTGACCGAAGGTACCCATCCCGGTGGCGCGATTGGGGCGCTCGCCCGCCAGACTTGTCGAATGCCCTCCCCCGGATCAGAACCCGGACCGCTCGACGACGCTCCACTCCGGATCGCCTACCTCGCCTACCGCGGCAAGCCGCACTGCGGTGGCCAGGGCGTCTACACCCNCCACCTGACCCGGGCGCTCGCCGACCTCGGCCACCAAGTCGAGGTCCTGGCCGGCCAGCCGTACCCGATCCTCGATGAGCGGGTCCCGTTGGTCCGGTTGCCCAGCCTCGACCTCTACAACGACCACTTCCCGATGCGCAAGGCCCGCATCTGGGAACTCAANAGCGTGTGGGACGTCGCCGAGGCCCTGTCGTTCAACACGGGCAACTTCTCGGAGCCNATGGCGTTCAGCATGCGCGCCTGGGNCCACCTGCGGAAGCGCCCACGNGACTTCGACCTGGTCCACGACAACCAGTGCCTCGGCTGGGGCCTGCTCCTGCTGCAGGAACANNTCCGGATNCCGGTCCTCGCCACCATNCACCACCCCATCACGATCGACCGGAANCTCGAGATCNNGCACGCCCGCACCCTCTGGGAGGAGATCGGCAAGCGCCGCTGGTACTCGTTCACCCGGATGCAGACCCAGGTGGCGAAGCGGATGCGGCGGGTCATGACCGTCTCCGAATCGTCCCGCTCAGACATCGTCGCCGACCACAGGGTTCCCGACGAACGGGTCCACGTCGTGCCCGTCGGCGTCGACCCCATGCTGTTCCGACCCGTCGAAGGCATCACCCGGGTACCCGGCCGGATCGTCACGACCGCCAGTGCCGACGTGGCGATGAAGGGCCTCCGGTTCCTACTCGAGGCGGTCGCCAAGCTCCGCACGGAACGCGACGTCGAGTTGGTCATCATCGGCAAGCCGAAGGTGTCCAGCGCCGCCAGCGACACCTTCGAGCGCCTCGGACTCACCGACTGCGTCTCGTATGTCCACGACGTACCCGACCAGCGGATCGTCGAGCTCTACAGCGAAGCGGAGGTGGCGGTGGTGCCATCGCTCTACGAGGGCTTCTCGCTGCCCGCCATCGAGGCCATGTCGTGCGGCGTGCCACTGGTGACGACCACCGGCGGTGCCCTGCCGGAGGTGACCGGCACCCACAACGAGACCTGCTTCCAGGTGCCGCCGGGGGACAGCGACGCCCTGGCAACCATGATCCGCACCGTCCTCGACACGCCCGACGCCCGGGAACGCGTGGGCGCCAACGGCCGCCAGCGGGTGATCGACCACTGGAGTTGGCGCCACACCGCCGAGCGGACCGTCGAGCAGTACCGGGCACTCCTCGCCGACCACCAGACAGCCCCCCGGCGCTAGTGCTCACCGCCGACTACGACCGACTCGGGCTTCGACCCGGAGACCGCCTGCTGGACCTGGGCTGCGGGTTCGGCCGACACGCCTTCGAGGCACTCCGACGGGGCGCCCATGTCATCGCATGTGACCTCGGCATCGACGAACTGCAACGGGTCCGGGCGACCGTGGCCGCCATGTGGGAGGCGGACGAGATAGGCCCCGAGGCAGTCCTCGAGACCGCCAACGGTGACGCCACGCGGCTCCCGTTCGCCGACAGTTCCTTCGACCGGGTCATCGCCAGCGAGGTGATGGAACACATCCACGACGACAACGCTGCCCTGGACGAGCTCGCCCGGGTGCTGCGCCCGGGCGGCACGATCGCAATCACGGTCCCGGCCGCCCTGCCCGAGCGCATCTGCTGGAAGCTCTCGTCCGACTACCACGCACCGGCCGTGGTCGGGGGCCACGTCCGCATCTACGGGCGACATGACCTCCACGACCGTATGGCCGCCGCCGGCCTTGTCGTCAACGGCGACCACCGGTCCCACTCGCTCCACAGCCCCTACTGGTGGCTGCGCTGTGCCGTCGGCCCCGACCGGCCGACCGAGGACCACCGACTGGTCCGCCTCTACCATCGATTCCTCACCTGGGACATCGTCAAGGCACCCCGTCCGATCCGGACCCTCGAACGCCTCCTCAACCCGATCCTGGGGAAGAGCCTCGTCGTCTACGCCACGAAGCCGACCGAGATCCCCGCCCGGTCAGCCGACGCCCAGACCCACGACACGAGCGAGCGGGCACATGCCGTTGCCTGAGGTCCCCGGACTACTCCCGGTCGAAGACCTGCGGCGCACCGCCGACTCGATCGCCGAGGTCCAACTCCCCGACGGGATGATCCCCTGGTTCCCCGGCGGCCATGCCGACCCGTGGAACCATGTCGAGGCAGCGATGGCCCTGGCCGTCACGGGCCACCTCGACGAGGCCGAGGCCGCCTACTGGTGGCTGGCCGACCACCAGCAGGACTCCGGCGCCTGGTACGCCTACTACGTCGACGGCGGCGTCGAGGACCCCAAGTTCGACGCCAACGTGATCGCCTACGTCGCCACCGGCGCCTGGCACCACTGGCTCCTCACCCGCAACCGGGGCTTCCTCGAGTCGCTGTGGCCGGTCGTCGAGAAGGCCCTCGACTACGTGCTCGACCTCCAGACGCCCCGTGGCGAGATCCTCTGGGCACGTCACCCCGATGGCACACCCTGGCCCTACGCCCTGCTCACCGGATCGTCGAGCGTGTGCCACAGCCTCCGGTGCGGAATCGCCGTTGCCGAGGAACTCGGCCACGAGCGCCCCGACTGGGAGCTCTCGCTGGCGCACCTCGCCCAGGTCATCCGGACGCGACCCGGGGACGCCTTCGCCCCGAAGGACCGGTGGGCGATGGACTGGTACTACCCGGTGCTCTCCGGCGCCGTCACGGGTGAAGGGGCGATTCGTCATCTCGCCTCCCGGTTCGACGACTTCGTCCTTGCCGACCGGGGTGTCCGCTGCGTGGGCGACAAGGACTGGATCACCGCCGCCGAGACCTGCGAGTGCGCCATGGCCTACCTACTGGTCGGTGACAGGCCGATGGCCGAGCGCCTGTTCGCCTGGGCACAGACGATGCGCAGCCCCGACGGTCGCTACCTGACCGGCATCGCCTACCCGCAGGAGGTCAGCTTCCCGGATGGCGAGCACACGACCTACACCGCGGCCGCCGTGATCCTCGCCGCCGATGCACTGAGCGGTTCGAGTCCTGCCTCCGGCCTGTTCATCGACCACCGGGGCCTGCCCGACATCATCGACGTCGAGATCGACGCCAGCGGCCACCTTCCGGTCCACGAACCGGACTGACCGGGGCAACCAACCGAGCGCGCTCAGGTTCCCTCGGCGGTCCGTCGCAGCACCCGCAGCGAGCCGACTGCGTCGACCTCGTCGAACGCCCCCGACCCGACCGCTCGACACCAGATCTCGTAGGGCGGTCGCCCACCGTCGACCGGGTCCGGGAAGACGTCGTGGATCAGGAGCGTGCCGCCGACCGCCAGTCGGGGCACCCAGCCCTCGTAGTCACGGTGCGCCGGCTCCGCCCCGTGCCCCCCGTCGATGAACAGCAGCGACAGCGGCGTCGACCAGGCCTCGGCGACACGGGGTGAGTCGCCGACCAGTGCGACGACGGTCTCCTCGAGGCCGGCTTCCCCGATGGTCCGGCGGAAGTGCGGCAGGGTGTCGATGTTGCCCGTCGTCGGGTCGACGAGGTCGGGCTCGTGCCACTCCCAGCCCGGCTGGTTCTCCTCGGAGCCGCGGTGGTGGTCGAGCGCGAAGAGGAGCCGCCCCCGGGACTCGGCGGCTGCGCCGAGGTAGACGGCCGACTTGCCGCAGTAGCTGCCCACCTCGAGGAACGGCCCGTCGACGGCGACGTCGAGGGCGTGGTGGTGGAGTGCCCGCCCCTCGTCGGGAGGCATGAACCCGCGGGCGTCCTCGGCCAGGTCGAACAGGTGCCGCAGGCGATCGTCCACGGCTCAGTTGTGCTTGCGCACCAACTCGTGCTCGGTCCGCTCGCCCCACAGGAGGTGCTCGAGCACCACGAATCGGACGATCCAGAGCGAACCGAACGCTGCGGCGTTGGCGCCCTGCACGGCGAGCGTGCGGTCCGAGAAGGAATCGACGACACCGACGAGGGCGGTCGACAGCACCAGGCCGACGAAGGCGAGGCCCCAGAACGGCAGGATCTCGGCACCGACCTTGTGGTCGCCCTTCTCCCGCTTCCAGACGTAGTGGCGGCTGAGCAGGTAGGCCGGAACGCTGCCTGCGGCGACGGCAACCACGTTGGCGAGCACTCCGGGCCATCCCAGGCGGGCATAGCAGATGTAGAGCAGCGTCTGGCCGGTCGTCACGTTGACCACCGACACACCGGCGAACCGGATCAACTTCTGTCCGTATTCGCGCCAAAGGCGCGCGGGAAGGGCAAGAAGGTTCCGGGTCATCGCCCCTAACCCTATCCCTGCCGATTCCGGGGAGTCGTGCCTCCCGTCACCGCGGTGGCGCCGGCGACTTCCGATCGGCGACCCTCGATGCGGGAAGGCCGGTGTGGCCGCCGATCGACGTCCGTGTCACACTGTCACAGAGGCACAGAGTCGCGGAATCACCGCGTCAAGCCCAAGGAGGCCCCCATGGGCGACGAGAACCAGCCCGCCGAGATCTCCGGATGGCCGAAGTTGGTCATCACCTATCGCACCGATCCCGACAAGGTGGCCGCCCTGCTCCCCCCGGGCATCGAGCCGGGAGCCGAGCCCATCGTGACGATCGGCGTCTACTGCGTACCGATCCTCAACGAGCCCGAGTACGGCACCAGCACAAGGGTCCGGGCCGACTTCGACGGCATAGCCGGAGACTTCTCACTCGGCATCGGCATCGACCAGGAGGCGGCGATCTTCAACTCGAAGGAGATCAACGGGCAACCCAAGTTCCCGTGCACCACCCGCTACTTCCGGTTCGGTGACGCCATCGAGGCCACGGCGACGCACCAGGGCTACACGTTCTGCGAGTTCCGGGGCCGTTCCACGGGAACCATCGATCCCGAGCCGGGCGATAGCGAGCACAACGAGTGGTGGCTCAAGTACTCGAGGGCCGTCGGTGGTGCCGAGGGTGAGTGGGACTACCCGCCCCACGTGGTCCGCGTACGCCAGGTCAGCGAGGAGGTCCACGTCGAGGAACTCGACGGCACCCTGACCCTGCGGGACAGCCCGTGGGACCCACATACCGAACTCCTGCCGATGCGCGAGCAAATCTCGGCCCGACTCATCACCTCGGTCCACAAGGCACGCGAGATCACCAACGCCGGCCCTCTCGACCCGGTCGCCTTCTGGCCCCATGCCGACACCATCGGTGGCTCCCGTTGGCCCGGCCACCGGGGCGGCCCCCAAAACCTGCGCTGAATCGGGGACAGCGGTGGGTTCGGTACTCGACCCGGAGCTGTTCCTCCCGGAGCCTGAGACGGCCGAGGTCCACTGCACGGTCATCTCGGTCGACGACCACGTCGTCGAACCGCCCCACCTGTTCGCCGAGTACATGTCCCCGGCGCTGCGCCAACACGGTCCGCAACTCGTCGAGACGGCCGACGGGCACCAGGTCTGGGAATTCGAGGGCCACAGGTACACCCAGGTCGGAATGAACGCCGTGGCCGGACGCCGCCCCGAAACCGTGCAACTTGAGCCGTTTCGCTTCGACCAGATGCGCCCGGGCTGCTACGACGTCGACGCCCGGATCGCCGACATGGACGTGGCCGGCATCTGGGCGATGCTCAACTTCCCCTCCCAGATCACCGGATTCTGCGGACGGGTGTTCGCCGACGCCGCCGATACCGAGGTGGGAATCGACGCCATGCGGGCATGGAACGACTGGCTGTTCACCGAGTGGTACGAGCCCCACCCGGACCGGATCGTCCCGTGCGGCATCACCTTCCTCTCCGACCCCACCGAGGCGGCCGGCGAGATCCACCGCAACGCCGAGCGCGGCTTCGTCTCCGTCACCCTGCCCGAGCGCCCCCACGCCGTCGGACTCCCGAGCCTCTGGAACCGCGACCACTGGGACCCGATCATCGCCGCCTGTGTCGAGACCGACACGGTGGTCTCGCTCCACGTGGGTAGTTCCGGAATGCACCCGGCGCCGCCGGGGGGGCCTGCGCTCCAGATCGGCGCCACCCTCTTCGGGCAACTCGCCCTCCAGTCATGCGCCGAGTGGCTCTGGTCGGAGTACCCGGTCCGTCACCCCCGGCTCAAGGTCGCCATGTCCGAGGGGGGCATCGGCTGGGTCGCCATGCTCATCGACCGCCTCGACAACCTGGTCGAGCGCTCGGGCTACGGGCGGGGCTGGGAGGACCGACCGTCCGACGTCCTGCGCCGCAACTTCTGGTTCTGCACGCTCGACGACCCCTCCACCATCGACACGCGCCACGCCATCGGCATCGACAACATCTGCGTCGAGACCGACTACCCCCACGGCGACAGCACCTGGCCGCACACGCAACAGGTGATCGCCGACGCCTGGGGACACCTGTCGCCCGCCGAACTCCGGATGCTCTGCTGCGAGAACGCCGCCCGCCTCTACCGGCACCCCCTGCCCGAAGTGGTCCTGCCCCTCGACTGAGCGGGCTCAGCCGCCCTCGCTACTGAGGACCAGGCCACTCGTCGGGACGCCGCTGCCCGAGGTCACCAACACGTTCACGGCCCCGTCGACCTGGTTGACCGAGGTTCCCCGAACCTGGCGGACCCCCTCGGCGATGCCGTTCATGCCGTGGATGTACGCCTCGCCCAACTGACCACCGTTGGTGTTGATCGGCAGGCCACCACCGACCTCGATGTTCCCGTCGGCGATGAAGTCCTTCGCCTCGCCGGCGGCGCAGAATCCGAACTCCTCGAACTGGGGAAGGACCAGCGGCGTGAAGTGGTCGTAGAGCATCGCCGCCTGCATGTCGGCAGGGCCGAGGCCCGACGACTTCCAGAGTTGTTCGGCCACCAACCCCATCTCGGGGATGCCGGTGATGTCGTCCCGGTAGTACGAGCGCATCATCCACTGGTCCTCGGCCACCCCCTGGGCGGCGGCGGCGATCCAGGCCGGCTCCCGGTCCAGGCCCTCTGCCCGCTCTGCGCTGGTGATGAGCAGTGCCACGCCGCCGTCGCTCTCCTGGCAGCAGTCGAGGAGTCGCAACGGGTCGGAGATGATCCTGCTGGCCTGGTGCTCCTCGAGCGTGATGGGCCGCCCGTGGAAGAAGGCGGCCGGGTTGTTGGCAGCGTGGCGGCGGTCGACGACGGCGATCCGACCGAAGTCCTCCGACGTGGCCCCATGCTGGTGCATGTAGCGGGTGGCGAACATGCCGGCCCACTGCGCCGGCGTGAGCAGCCCGAACGGCGAGGTCCAACTGAACGAGACGTCGTTCGCCTCGGGGCTCTGGTGGTGGGCCTGGACTCCGCCGCCGAACCGGTGCCACGAGCGCTCGTTGAACGCCCGGTAGGCCAACACGTAGTCGGCGGCTCCGGTGTGTACGGCCATTGCGGCCATGCCGACGGTGGCGCAACCTCCACCACCGCCGTGGTTGACCATGCTGAAGAATCGCAGGCGCGGGATGCCCAGGTTCCGGGCCACCTCGATCTCGTAGTTGCGCTCCATGCTGAACAACGACATGCCGTCGACCAACGTCGGGTCGAGGCCGGCATCACCACATGCGGCCAGGCAGGCCTCGGTCGCCAACTGCATGGGCGTCCGGCCGGAATCCTTCGAGAACTCGGTGGCGCCGATGCCGACGACGGCGGTCCGGCGGGCAGGGGTCCACATGTCAGGCGCTCCCCTCGGCGCCCTGCGGGCCTTCCGGCAGGACCAGTTCGGCGCTGCCACGGATGTGGTTGCCGAGGGAGTTGGTGCCGACGAACGCCACGGTGACGGCACCTCCCTCCCCGACGTCAGTCACCGAACCCGTCATGGTCATCGTGTCACCCGGGTGGTTCGACGCCCCGAGTCCGATCCTGAGGTTCCGGAACACCACCCGGTCTCCGGCCCAGTCCCCCAGCCAACGGGCGGCCAACCCACTCGACGTGAGGATGTTCATGATGATGTCCGGCAAGCCCTTGGCACGTGCTGCATCGCTGTCGTGGTGGACGTCCTGGTGGTCGAAGGTGGCCAGCGCCCCGGACATCACGAGTTCGGTGGTGACGTCGATCGGACAGGGCGGAAGCCGGTCGCCGACGGACACGTCGCCCCGGACCAACGTGTCCGTGCGTCGATCGGGTCGGACCGGACGGAACTGGTGGAGGGTCACGTCGTCGTGGCTGTCCAGCCAGCAGACCTCCAGCGGCATGCCGATCTCGAGCTGGTCGGGTCGTACGCCGACGATGTTCGAGACCACTCGGACACCCTCTTCGAGCTCCACCAGGCCGACCACGAGCGGATAGTCGAAGGCGGGGACCTTGGGATGCTCCGGGGCGGTCCAGCTGTAGAGGGAGCCCCGACCGGAGGCGACGACCCAATCGTACGCCATGTCATGGGTCGTCGGATCGGCAACGACCGGGGGGTGCACGAGGCGTCCGCTGCCGGTGAAGCGCTGGATGCGCAACTCGTGCTGCCGCAGCCCCTCCCAGTGCCATGCCTGGTCCTGATTCCAGCGGGGACGGGGGCGCTCGGGCCGGGGCGAGTCGTCCACCGGTTCGTCGCCACGCTGCCGGCCTGGGCCCGGCCGGAACTTGAAGATCCGAAAGGTGAGCGTTCCGACCGGGTCACCGTGCTGGTTCGCGTAGGCGACCTCGGTCGTCACGAAGTGGCCGATGCCGAGTGCCGTCTGCTTCTGGGGGGAGACGCCGACGAGCGTCGTCCTGGCGGACACGATGTCACCGGGTCGGAGGTGGGCTTCGTAAGCCTGATCCGAGTTGGTGGCAACCACGCCGGTGAACCCGGCATCGTCGAGCAGTTGGTAGGCGGCCTGCTGCGGCTGGTCGGTATCGCGCCCGGCGGAATCGCCCCCGATCCTGACGGGCATCGTCCACATGTTGAGCGTGGCCGGGGGTGCCACGATCCCCCCATGCGGCCCCGAGGCGGCAACCGCCTCATCAACGAAGAGCGGGTTCGCCTCGGACATGACAGCACACCAGGCACTGACCGCGGAGGCGCCGACCGGCTCCGTGGCGACCTGAACCGGACCCTGGCCGCCCACGAGGGGCTGCAGGGCGGTGTCGAGGGCGGCATCGACGTCGCTCATGCCGGAATCATGCCGCGGTCAGGGCCGCGGAACCCCCACCGGCCAGTCGTCGGTGACGCCCTGCTCCCACAACCGTGCGATGGCCGCCTCGTCCAGGCCCAGGGATTCCAGCACCTGGTCCGTGTGCTGACCCAACGTCGGCGCAGGACCGCCCAGCGTCAGATGGGCACCGTCCACGAGGAACGGGTACGAGAAGTAGGGGGTCGACCCGGTCACGGGATGCTCGTACCACTGGAGGAAGCCACGGAACCCGTGCTGTGCGGTCCCCCCGGAATGGTTCGGATGCACGCAGAAGGCCGCCGGGACGCCTGCCTGCCAGAGACGCTCCTCGGACTCCCGACCGGCCTGGCCCCGTGACCAGGCGCCGAGCACCTCGTCGATCCGGTCGACGTCGTCGTGGCGGTCGAGGCCGTCCAGGCCGTCGACCAGGCCCTGCAGGTTCGCCCACTGTGCATCGCTCTCGATGCTGACCGCCAACCACCGGTCGTCCACGGCCACCTGGTACAGCCCCTGAGGCGACGCTGCCGGCGACCGGTTCCCGAGGCATCCCAGCACGTTGCCGTATGCCGAAGCCTCGACAACCTGCTCCGCCGAGGCCTGGAGTGCCGCTTCAATCAACGGAGCCTCGATCAACTGTCCGGTGCCGGTGCGCTCGCGGTCGGCGAGGGCGAGCAGGACCGCTAGGACTGAGTGCATCGCGGCGAACATGTCGACGGGCCCCTGCGGGAGCAGTCTCGGCCCGTCGGGATGGCCGGTCCGGTTGGCGAGTCCCCCCACCTGCTCCATGGTCATGGCGAAGCCGACGCGGTCCCTCCAGGGCCCGTCCAGCCCGAACGCCGGTGCACGCAGGTACACGGCCCGGGGATTGCGCCCGCGGATGGCGTCCCAGGTCACGCCCCATGAGTCCATCACGCGTGGACTGAAGTTCTCGATGACCACGTCGGCGGTGTCGAGGAGGGTCCCGAGAACCTCCTGCCCGGCATCGGTCGTGAGGTCGAGCGCCACAAGGNTCTTGCCCGGATTGGCGCCGTGGTAGCCCGGAGACCATTCCCAGAGGTGGTCCCGCTGGAAGCCGGTGGCCCAGCGCATGCCGTCCAGGNGGACGTGCGACTCGACCTTGACGAGGTCGGCGCCGAGGACGCGCAGGAAGCTGGCGGCGACCGGACCGGCCCAGAAGGTCCCCAGGTCGAGGATGCGCACCCCGGCCAGGGGTCGTGCCGGATCAGTGCCGAGCGCCGGACCGGGGCCGTCCTCGGGTTCGTCGCCTTCGGCGCCGAGGGCGGGTGCCGGGCGCCTCGGGGCCAGCGTGGACTCGGAGAANCCGATGCTCGGGCGGGGCCCGATGAACCCCTGCGGGTGGTCGACGAAGACGCCCCGCTCGACGAAGTGGTCGTAGCCGGGCAGCGTCAGCCCGTCNCCCACCGGGCCGCAGGGGATCCGGAACGCCGAGGCCAGGTCGACGATCTCGTCGACCGTGTGCGCNCTGGTGAATGCNTGNATCCTCTCCCAGACCTCCTCCTTGCGTTCCAGGCGNCCGATGAAGCCGAAGAGCATCGGGTNGTCGCCGAACTCGGGGGCGCCGATCATGGTGCAGAAGTCCTGCCACTGCTGGCCGGTGACACAGCACATGGCGACCATCCCGTCCGACGCCGGTTCGATGGACGGGATCATGAACTGCCGGGGGAACTCGTAGTCCGGGGCCATCGACTCGTACATCGGCCGGAACACCTGGAACGAGTGCATCATGGCCTCGTACTGNGAGCAGTCGACGTGGACACCCCGTCCGGATGCCCGGGCGGCAAGCGTTGCGGCGAGGGCGGCCGGCGCTGCGAAGGCNGCTGCGGTGAAGTCGCCGAGGTCGCCTCCGACCGACACCGGCTCCTCGCCGGGCATGCCGCGGACCTCGGTCGAGCCCACGAGCGCCTGGAGGACGAAGTCGTTGGCCGGCCGGTCGGCCCAGGGGCCCGTCGTCCCGAACGGCGTGAGCGTGGCGACGACCACAGCNGGGTTGACGGCACGCAGGTCGTCGGCGGTGATGCCGAGGGCACGGGCGTCGGCCGGGTCGTGGTCGTCGAGGACCAGGTCGACGCCGGCGACGAGGACCAGGAGTTCGTCGCGGCCGCCCTCCGCCCCGAGGTCGACCACGACGCTGCGCTTCCCNCCGTTGAGGAACCGGAACCAGGCGGCGTCCTCGCCGACTGGGATCGTCGCCCCCGAGGCGCTCCAGCGGCGGAACNGGTCGCCGGCGGGNGACTCCACCTTGCACACGTCGGCACCGGCATCGGCNAACAACTTGCCGACATAGGGGGCGGCCACCCGGCTGCCCATCTCGAGCACCCGTAGACCGGTCAGGGGGTGGCGGCGGCCTTCCATGGAACCCCTCCTCCCCCTGGTGGTGGCTCCTCCGGCCACACGACGGGAAACAGAGGATGCACCAGGGGCGCCCCGTCGTCCAGCACGCCCTCGAGTTCCGGGAACGGCGGCGACGTGCGCCACGGCCGCGCCGCACGGACNACGTCGTCGCCGACATACCGGAGGGAGACCACCCGGCGTCCCGCGGAAGTCCCCGGAGCCCCGTGCACGGACAGGAAGTGGAAGCACACGGCATCACCGGGCTCCACGGCGTAGGACCGGACGTCGAATGCCGCCGGGTCTTCGGCAAGGGCGCCGTCGATGTCGGGAAGGTCGGCGAGGGTNCCCTCCGGGAACCACTTCGCCTCGCCCTCCCGGAAGGTGCGGGGCATGAGCCACGGCCCGAGGTGCGTGCCGGCNACGACCTGCAGGCTCTCGTCGGCGGCGACCGGATCGAGCGACAACCAGCAGCTCACGGTCTGGTGGCCGTCGAGGTCGTAGTAGGGCTGGTCCTGGTGCCAGGGGGTGCGCCGAGCGGTGCCGTGCTCCCTGACGAGCACGTGGTCGTGGTGGAGTCGGACCGTGCCCGAGCCCATCAGCGCCGCCACCGCCTCGGGCAGGCCGCTCGTGCNGGCGATCCGGTCGATGGCCTCCATGTCGTGGCGACGACGGAAGTCCTCGACGAAGCGCCCGGTCTCCGGGTCGTCGGNCACCCGAACGGCCAGCGGNCCCGGTGCTGCGGCAACCTGGTCGGCGGCCCGCNGGAGACCTCCGACCTCGTCCGGGGTCAGGACTTCCCGGAGGACGACCACCCCGTCCCGCTGATACGCAGCGATCTCAGCNTCCGTCGGGTGCATCCNACCAGTCAAGCGCGAGTTCGGGNCTACNCAGGAGNCGGAGNCACCGCAGCGCGCACGACNGAACAAGCGCCGNCCTGAGCGTGGACCGGACGCCCTAGGGTCGGCCCGTGATCATCACGACCTTCGTCGGACTGGCCGCCCTCGTGGTCGGGCTGCTCATCGGATGGCCGGTCCTCGTCGCCCTGTCGGCGATCTTCGTCCTGGTCCAGGTGATGATGCTGACCGCCCGNTCCGTCGTGCAGCGCAACGANCGCCGCATGGAGGAACGGCTCGAGGACAAGCGCCGCCGNCGCCAGGGCTGAGCGGCCTCAGTCGGNCTCGAGCGCCTCCGCNGCGATCATGGGGTTCGAGAACTCCTTCACCCCGCAGACCTTGCCTTCCCGGAACCGCCAGAGGGCGATGTAGGTGTTGCGGTACGGCTTGTCGGTCGTCGAGACGTGGCCGTCGGATGTGTACTCGGCGATCAACAGGTCCGGGTCGACACAGTCGTGGACGGCCGTCAGCGACAGCGTGAAAACGAACGTNCCCAACTGCGGTGTCACGTANTCGACGATCTCCCTGCGCCCCTCGAGGCGCTTGGGTGGGTCGCTGTACGGGAGCTCCAGGACGTAGTCGTCGGCATAGAGGTCGCCGAGCGCCGCGTACTCGCCGGTGCCGATCAGCGANATCGCCCGCTCGAGGACCGCCCGGTTCACCTCCCGGCGGCCACCGGCATCGTCACCGCGTGTGTCGTCCTGCTGCTCACCCACTTCGCGGACGGTAGCCGCCGCATGCTTCGATGGAGGCATGGCTCGACCTCCGGGGCGTCTCNCGCGCCTNTTGTACCGGCTGCCGCTGGTCGNCTACCGGGTCCGACTCGGCCGGCTCCTGGGANNGCGCTTCCTCCGGCTCGGACACACCGGACGGGTCTCGGNGCGTCTGCGCCACACGGTCCTCGAGGTGGTCGCCGAACTGGACGGCGACCCGGTGGTCGTCGCCGCCTTCGCCCCCCGGTGCGACTGGTACCGCAATCTCCTGGCGGATCCGGCCACCTCGGTGGCATGGGGGCGGGTNTCCGGCACGGCCACTACACGAATCCTCGAGGAGGAAGCGGCGGCCGAAGTGCTGGCCGACTACGTCCGGCGACGCCCCCGCTCCGCCCGCAACATCGACCGACTCCTCGGCCTGGACCTCGTCGACGACCCCCGGGCTGCGGCCGAGGTCCTCCCNGTGGTGCGCCTCACCCTCGACCGCTGAAGGCCCGGCGNCNCTCAACCACCCAGCACGGNGAACGAACCCNACACNGCCGNNACCGGCTTCTCCTCGCCGTCGACGACCACACGGCCGTCGAGGTGGACGATCCGTCGGCACGGCTCGCAGGAACCGGACCGACACCTCGATCGAGGCGCAGAAGAGGCCCTCGNCGAGTACCGACATGGTCGCCCGGCCCATCNCCGTGCCGGCCNGGTCCGTCANCCTCGACCTCGAACCCCAGGAAAGCCTTGAGGGGAAACTCCCCGTACNCNGGATCGTCGATTCCGTTCGCCATGGACGAGAACCTGGGCCCGGCCGACAGTTCGTCCCGCAGCGGTATCCGGACACACGGACCGCTACCGTGCCGGAGCGGTGCGAGGTGGGACATTCCCGGTCCTCGGCGCCGTCGAGAGANCCATGTCGAACGCCCCCGAACCCTTCNNCCTCGCCGACGAGGCAGCGGCCGTACTGGCCGACCGCACAGGCGTGCCNTCACACGACGTNGTGCTGGTGCTCGGCTCCGGNTGGGCCGCCGCCGCCGACGGGCTCGGCGAGATCGTCGCCGACGTGCCGTTGGACGAACTGCCGGGCTTCCCCGCCCCCACCGTTCTGGGCCACCGCAACAGCGCCCTGTCGGTCCGCGTCGGCGACACCAACGCCCTCGTGCTCGGCGGACGGGTCCACCTCTATGAGGGGCATTCGACGGCCACGGTCGTCCACGGCGTCCGCACCGCCATCGCCGCCGGCTGCGAGGTGGTCGTGCTCACCAACGCCGCCGGGGGCCTGAACCCTGACTGGCCTGTCGGCCAACCGGTCCTCATCGCCGACCAGTTGAACCTCACGGGCGCCTCGCCAATGGCCGGTCCGGCACCACCCCCCGACCGGCCCATCCGCTTCACCGACCTGACCGAGGCTTACTCGTCGAGGCTGCGGGCCCTGGCGCTCGACGTCGACCCGACGCTCCCCGAGGGTGTCTACGCCGGACTGCTGGGTGGCGCCTTCGAGACCCCCGCAGAAATCCGCATGATGGCGGGCCTCGGCGCCGACCTGGTCGGCATGTCAACGGTCCTCGAGACCATCGCCGCCCGCCACCTGGGGGTCGAGGTACTCGGCATCTCGCTCGTCACCAACGCCGCCGCCGGGATGGGCGACGCCAACCTCGACCACGAGGACGTGCTCGACGCCGCCGCTGCGGCCGGGCCACGGATGTTGGCCCTCCTGCGCGGGGTGCTGGAACGCCTGTGAGCGACGCCGCCGCCTCGGCGCGCCGCTGGCTCGACGTCGATCCCGACCCGGAGACCCGCGCCGAGACCGAGCAACTCCTCGCCGAGGGCGGAGCGGCCCTCGACGAGCACTTCAGCGGGCGCCTCGAGTTCGGCACCGCCGGGATCCGTGGGGCCATGGGCGCCGGCCCGATGCGGATGAACCGGGTGCTGGCCAGGGCGACGGCGGCAGCGGTCGGCCGTGCGCTGCTGGCGGACCACAAAGCCCCGACCGTGGCCATCGGCTACGACGCCCGTCGACACAGCGACCTGTTCGCCGAGGACTCGGCCCGGATGCTGGCCGGCCTCGGTGTGGCGAGCCTGCTGCTGCCCGGCCCGATTCCCACGCCGGTCCTCGCCCACGCGCTGCTCCGGACCGGGGCCGAGGCCGGGATCATGGTGACCGCCAGCCACAACCCCCGCCCGGACAACGGCATCAAGGTCTACTGGTCGGACGGTGCGCAGATCGTGCCACCGATCGACCGCCGGATCTCCGCCCTGATCGACGAACAGTTCGGCGGGGACGGCCTGCCCGCCGACGACGACCTGGCCGATGACGACGACCCGTTGATCCAGCGGGGCACCGCGGTCGACGTCGAGTCCTACGTCGTCGCCGCAGCGGGACTCTCCGGGCTCGACTCGCCCCATGACCTGGTCATCGCCTACACACCGCTGCACGGCGTCGGTCGCGACGTCCTGGTCGACACCCTGACCCTGGCCGGGTTCGCCTCCCCGCATGTGGTCGCCGAGCAGGCCGAGCCGGACGGCGCCTTCCCCACCGTCGAGTTTCCGAATCCCGAGGAGCCCGGGGCGCTCGACCTCGTGCTGGCACTCGCCGACGAGACCGACGCCGACCTGGTGCTCGCCAACGACCCTGACGCCGACCGCCTGGCGGTGGCCATCCCAACCAGCGACGGCTGGCGACCGCTCTCCGGCGACGAGATCGGCGCCCTCCTGGCCGAGCACGTCCTGGCGGGCGGTTCGGGCGACGACCGCCTGGTCGTCACGACGCTGGTGTCGTCACGGCTGCTGTCCGCCCAGGCCGCCCACCATGGCGTCCGCTACGCCGACACCCTGACCGGCTTCAAGTGGATCGTCCGACCCGGGTTGGCCGACCCCTCGGCCCGATTCGTGTTCGGCTACGAGGAAGCACTCGGCTATCTCGTCGGCGACCTCACCCGCGACAAGGACGGCATCTCCGCCGCTGTGGTATTCGCCGAGCTGGCCGCCACGGCCAGGTCGTCGGGCCGAACGGTCCTCGACCTGCTCCACGACCTCTGGCGCCGCCACGGCGTCCACCGGACGGCCCTGCGAACGGTCCGCGTCCACGACGAACGCATGGCCGCCCTGCTCGAGGGGTTCCGGGCGTCGCCCCCGACCGAAGTCGCCGGGCACAGGGTGCTCGCCATCGCCGACTACGCACTGCCGGGCACCGGCCTGCCCGCCTCCGACCTGTTGGCGCTCGACCTGGGCGGCCGCCGCCTGCTCCTGCGACCCAGCGGCACAGAACCCATGCTCAAGGTCTACGGCGAGGTCGTCGCGCCGGTCCGGGACGACGACGTCGAGGCCGCCGAGGCCGATGCAGCTCGCGCCGTGGCCGACCTCGTCGATGCTGCGGCGATGCTGCTCGTAGGGTTCGGACCGTGAACACCCCCGTCTACGCGCCGATCCGGACCACGTCCGTGGACCAGGTGGGCCTCGAGGCCCGTGCCGCAGAATTGGGCGGCCGGTCGATCAAGACCTCGAGCAAGCGGGCCGCCCTCCACCTGGCGATCCGCTGCATCGACCTGACGACCCTCGAAGGCGCCGACACGCCCGGCAAGGTGGCCTCCCTCTGCCGCAAGGCAATCCGCCCCGATGCCACCAACCCTGCGATCCCACGCGTCGCCGCCGTGTGCGTCTACCCGGAGATGGTCACCCATGCGACAGCTGCGGTGGCCGGCACCGGCGTGGCGGTGGCCAGCGTGGCCGGCGCCTTCCCGAGCGGCCTCTCCGACATCGACGTCCGCACCGACGACATCCGCAGCTCCGTAGCCGACGGTGCCGACGAGATCGACATCGTCCTGAACCGCTCGGCCTTCCTCTCGGGCGACCTTTCCAGGGTCCATGACGAGGTCGCCGCCTCGAAGGAGGCCTGTGGCGACGCCCACCTCAAGGTCATCCTCGAGACCGGCGAACTGGGCGGATACGAGCCGGTGCGCCGGGCATCCATGCTGGCCATGGCCGCCGGCGCCGACTTCATCAAGACCTCGACCGGCAAGATCCCGAAGGCCGCCACGCCGGCCATGGCGCTCTGCATGGCCGAGGCGATCCGCGAGTACGCCCACCAGACCGGCCGGGCCGTCGGATTCAAGGCCGCCGGCGGCATCCGCACCGCCAAGCAGGCCTGGCACTACCTCGTCCTGATGGGCGAGACCCTCGGCCCCGAGTGGCTCACGCCCGAGCGCTTCCGGCTGGGTGCCTCGAGCCTGCTCAACGACATCCTGCTCCAGCTCGGCAAGCTCGACAGCGGCCGCTACGGCGGTCCCGACTACGTGACGGTCGACTGATGGCGGACCCGACGGCCGACGATCCGATCCCCGACTTCGGGCTCGACTACGCCGCGGCACCCGAGTCGACCACGGTCGTCAGCCTCGCCGACGAGTACGGCCTCTTTATCGGCGGAGAGTTCGTGGAACCACGTTCGGGCCGCACGTTCGACACCATCAACCCGGCGACCGAGGAACGGCTCGCCACCGTCGCCGAAGGCGGCGCCGAAGACGTAGACCGTGCAGTCGCCGCCGCCGGCACGGCCTTCGAGGAACACTGGCGCGACACTCCCGGCACGGTGCGGGCCCGCTACCTCTACCGCATCGCCCGCCAACTCCAGGAGCGTTCCCGGGAGTTCGCCGTGCTCGAGACAATGGACGGCGGCAAGCCGATCCGTGAGAGTCGCGACGTCGACCTGCCGCTGGTCGCCGCCCACTTCTTCCACCACGCCGGCTGGGCCGACAAGCTCGAGCACGCCTTCCCGAACCGGGACGTGGCCCCGCACGGCGTCGTCGGACAGATCGTCCCGTGGAACTTCCCGCTGCTCATGGCCGCCTGGAAACTGGCACCGGCCCTGGCCTGCGGCAACACCGTCGTCCTCAAGCCCGCCGAAACCACGCCGCTCACGGCGCTGCTGCTGGCCGAGGTCCTCCGCGACGTCGACCTGCCCCCGGGCGTGGTCAACATCGTCACCGGCGCCGGGGAAACGGGGGCGGCGCTGGTCGGACATCCGGACGTCGACAAGTTGGCGTTCACCGGCTCGACCGGGGTCGGCAAGCAGATTCAGCGCTCCGCTGCGGTCCGTCGCCTGCCCCTCACCCTCGAATTGGGCGGCAAGGCCGCCAACGTGGTCTTCGAGGACGCTGCCATCGACCAGGCCATCGAGAGCGTCATCAACGGCATCTACTTCAACCAGGGCCACGTGTGCTGCGCAGGTTCCCGGCTGTTGGTCCAGGAGTCGATCGCCGAGGACTTCGTCGAGCGACTCGAGCAGCGCATGGCTCGCCTCCGGGTCGGTGATCCGCTCGACAAGAACACCGACGTGGGTGCCATCAACTCGGCCGAGCAGTTGGCCCGCATCACCGCACTCGTCGAGTCGGGGGTCGAGGAGGGGGCGGTGCTCCACCAGGCACCCTGTGACCTGCCCGACCGGGGCTTCTGGTTCGCTCCGTCGGTCTTCACGGGTGTCCAGCAGAGCCATCGCATCGCCCGCGAGGAGATCTTCGGCCCGGTTCTGGCCGTCCAGACCTTCCGTACGCCCGAGGAGGCCGTCGAGAAGGCCAACAACTCCCCCTACGGGCTCTCAGCGGGCATCTGGACGGAGAAGGGCTCCAAGATCCTCTGGATGGCCGAGCGCCTGCGGGCAGGCGTCATCTGGGCGAACACGTTCAACAAGTTCGACGCCGCCAGCCCGTTCGGCGGCTACAAGGAGAGCGGCTTCGGCCGCGAAGGTGGCCTTCAGGGCCTCGGCGCGTACGTGCGGGACGCGGGAGGGCACGACTGATGGCCGAGCACCTCCCGGTCGACAAGACCTTCAAGTTGTTCATCGGTGGGGCCTTCCCCCGCTCCGAGTCGGGCCACACCTTCCAGGTCCGCTCCGACGACGGCCGTCTCCTGGCCAACGCCGCCAAGGCCTCCCGCAAGGACCTGCGCGAAGCAGTCCGTGCCGCCCGCTCGGCACAGGCCGGCTGGGCCGGGCGCACCGCCTACAACCGGGGCCAGGTGCTCTACCGGGTGGCCGAGATGCTCGATGCCCGCCGAGACGAGTTCGTCGCCGTGCTCCGGGACGGCGGCCGGTCCGCCGAGTCGGCCCGCAACGAGGTCGAACAGGCCGTCGACCGGTGGGTCTGGTACGCCGGCTGGGCCGACAAGGTCCATCAGGTGCTCGGCACCGTGAACCCGGTCGCCGGTCCCTTCTTCAACTTCACGTACCCGGAGCCCACCGGGGTCGTCGTGCAGGCCGTGCCCGACGATCCGCCACTGCTGGGCCTCGCCTCCCGACTGGCGCCGGCGATCGTCACGGGCAACACGTCGGTCGTGCTGGCCGGCGAGGCGGCGACGCTCGTAGCCATGAGCCTCGCCGAGGTGCTGGCCACCTCCGACGTGCCGGGGGGCGTGGTCAACATCCTCACCGGCGACCAGATCGGGCTGCTGCCCTGGGCTCTCGGCCACCTCGACGTCAACGCCGTCGACCTCTCAGGCGCCCCGGCCGACCTGCCCGACGAGGCACTCGCCGACGCCGCCGAGAACGTCAAGCGCCTCGTGCACGGCGACGCCACCGCCGCCAGCCCGTCGGTGATCGCCCAGTTCCTCGAGATGAAGACCGTCTGGCACCCCATCGGCCGCTGAGGCTCAGATTGCGATCCGGTCGACGACGAGCGGCTTCGGGGTCGGGGGCTCGTCGGACACCTCGAGGGCGTCCTGGAGTGCCTCCCTCGCCGCCGCGAACCTCGACGGGTCTTCGGCGTGGAGTTCGAGCAGCGGCTGGCCGGCCTCGACCGGGTCGCCGGGCTTGGCCAGACACACGATCCCGGCACTCGGGCTGACCGGGTCCTCCTTGCGGGCACGCCCGGCGCCCAGGCGCCATACGGCGATACCCACCGACCGGCAGTCCAGCCGACCGAGTACACCGGAGACCTCGGCATCGACGGTCTCGACGTGCGGGGCGACCGGCAGAACCGCCTCCGGGTCGCCGCCCTGGGCCCGGACCATGTCGTCCCACACCGACCGGGCCCGACCAGAGGCCAGCACCTCGGCCGGGTCGGCATCGAGGCCGGCCAACTCCACCATCTCTCTGGCCAGCGCCAGGGTCACCTCGACCAGGTCGGCGGGGCCGCCTCCGTCGAGCACCTCGACCGACTCGGCCACCTCGAGGGCGTTGCCGGCCGTCCGACCGAGGACGGTGTGCATCGCCGTGAGGAGCGCCACCGTGCGAACTCCGTTGCGTTCTCCAAGCCCCACCATCGTCCGCGCCAACTCCCTGGCCCGGTCGACATCGGGCAGAAACGCCCCCGAGCCGACCTTCACGTCGAGCACCAGGGCATCGGTGCCCTCGGCGATCTTCTTCGACATGATCGAACTGGCGATCAACGGGATGGAGTCGACCGTCGAGGTCACGTCCCGGAGCGCATAGAGGCGCCGATCGGCCGGGGCCAGGTCGGCAGTGGCCCCGGCAATCACGCCGCCGACGGTGCGCAGCACCTCGACCATGGCATCGGGCTCGAGGGTGGCGCACCAACCCGAGATCGACTCCATCTTGTCGAGCGTGCCGCCCGTGTGGCCGAGGCCCCGTCCCGACAACTGCGGAACCGCCGCCCCGCAGGCCGCCACGAGGGGCACGAGCACCAGCGAGACCTTGTCGCCGACGCCGCCGGTGGAGTGCTTGTCAACAGTGGGCCGGCCGACGCCGGACAGGTCGAGGGTGCGACCGGAGTCGACCATCGCCCGGGTCCAGGTAGCCAGTTCGTCGGGCTCCATGCCGTTGAAGAAGATCGCCATGGCCAGCGCCGCCGCCTGCTCGTCGGCGATCTCGCCGCCCTCGGCATAGCGGCCGATGAACCACTCGATCTGTTCGTCGGAGAGACGCCGACCGTCGCGCTTGGTGCGGATGACCTCGACGACGTCCACCGACTTCAATCCGCCAGGTCGTCCGGGCCGAACGCATCGGGCAGGAGGTCGCCCAGGGGCCTCGGCCCACCCGGTCCGTCGACCAGCAGCGAGGCACCACCCGCCTCGAACAGCAACTGGCGGCAACGGCCGCATGGAGCGATCGCCTCGCCGGACGGATTGGCCGCCACGGCCGCCACCAGCCGACCACCACCCGAGAGGTGCAGGTCGGAAACCATCCCGCACTCGGCACAGAGCGTGATTCCGTAGGAGGCGTTCTCGACGTTGCAACCCGACACGATCCGGCCATCGTGGACGAGGCCGGCGGCCCCGACCGGAAAGTCTGAATAGGGGCAATAGGCGGTGGCCGCCGCCTCGGCGGCGATCGAGCGCAGTGCAGTCCAGTCGATGTCCGGTTGGTCTGACATTCCACCATGCTGCCGCATCCGACGCCCCTTCAGCACCATGGCCCCCGGTGGCCTAGCCTGTGCCGGTCGGACACTCCACCCCAGCCCACCCACCCCGGCCCAGGAACGCGCCATTGTCCGTCACCGCTGAATCGCTCGAACTGATCCGGACCGTCGAACCGGACATCCGGTCGCTCATGGACACGCACCGGGAACGTCGCGAGCACTGGTACGCCCACGAAGTCATCCCGTGGGAACAGGGCCGCAGTTACCGGGACGACCCCTGGGACGAGTCCCAGGCAACCGTCTCCCGTCCCGTCCGCACAGCCCTCGTCCTCAACCTGCTGACCGAAGACAACCTGCCCTACTACCACGCCCGCATCTCGGGGACGTTCCCCGAAGACTCGGCCATGGCCGAATGGTCGCAACTCTGGACCGCCGAAGAGGGCCAGCACTCGATCGCCATCCGCGACTACCTCCTGACCTCGCGCAACTGCGACCCTCGTTCGCTCGAGGACGACCGCCTGGCGACAGTCACCAGAGGCTGGAGTATCGGGTTCACCGACCCGGTCGACATCTTCAACTACACGTCGGCGCAGGAACTCGCCACCCGCGTCAGCCACCGCAATGCCGGCGTGCATGCCGACGACCCGATCGCCTACGAGGTCATGAACCGGGTGGCCATCGACGAGAACCACCACTTCATGTTCTACCGGGGCGTCACCACGGCCATGCTGAGCGAGGCACCGAGCCTGGTCCTCAAGTCACTGCGCAGGGTGCTGGGCAACTTCTCGATGCCCGGCACCGAGATTCCCAACTTCCAACGCCGGGCGGTCGAGATCGCCCGGACCGGCATCTACAACCTGCGCGTCCATGCCGAGCAGGTCGTGCAACCGCTCCTCCGCTACTGGAAGATCGGTGAAATCGACGGCCTGGATGACGAGGCAGCCGAGGCCCAGGACGAACTCATGGGCATTACCGACACCCTCATCGAGCAGGCCGAACGCTTCGAGGCCAGACTCGACCGCCGCAAGAGGACCTGACACCCACCGGTCCGGCACGGTGCGCCCTCCACCGACTCCGACGCTGGGCGTCGGCGATCCTGGCTGGTTGCCGGGACCCGCTTCCCGAGGGGGCGCCCGATGAAGTGGGCTCCGCCTAGAGCCTGAACCGGTAGACGTTCGTCCCGCGTTCCTCGAAGCCGAGGCGCTGGTAGAGGCGGTTGGCAGCCTCCCTCGACGGGCGGGAGGTCAGGTCCACGGTCGTTGCGCCCCCAGCGCGGGCCCGATCCAGGGCCGCCAGGTTCAACGCCTCGCCCACACCCCTACCCCTCGCCGACTCGTCGACGACCACGTCCTCGATCCATGCGCGAAGGCCGGTCGGAATGCGGAAGAGGGCCAGCGTGAGGCTCCCGACGATCACCCCGTCGTCCTCTGCCACCAGGAGCACCGACGCCTCCGAGGACACGATCGCCCGGAGGGCCGTCGCATCGGGGGGCGGATTCGAGCGCGACAACTGCGGGATCAGGCGGGCCATTGCCCGGATCAGGTCGTCATCGACCTCGGTCGCCTCACGGATCGCCACCACGGTCGCCGAGTGTACGTCCCGACAGGACGGGTCGCCGGGAGCGCGTTGTCGGAGCCACCGATACCCTCGCGACCAATGAGCGTTTCTCCCCCTACCCCTCACCTCCACTGGGATCAGGAGCCCACCCTCAAGGACCCGATCGTGTTGGCGGCCTTCGAGGGCTGGAACGATGCGGGCGAGGCGGCCAGCACCGCCGCCCGCTACGTCCGCGACCACTTCGACGCCGACGAGGTCGGGACGATCGAGGCCGAGGACTTCTTCGACTTCACCGTCGCCCGCCCGTTCGTCCGCCTGGTCGACGGCCGACGCATCATCGAGTGGCCCGCCACGACCGTCCACGTCGCCAGCCTTCCCGGCGCCACGCACGACCTGGTCGTGCTCGTCGGACACGAACCCCAACTGCGGTGGCGCACCTTCGCCGACCACGTCGTCAGCGTCGCCCGACAGGTCGGTGCTCGCCACGTCGTCACCCTCGGTGCCCTGCTGGCCGATGTCCCGCACACCCGGCCGGTCCAGATCTTCGGCAGCACGGACAACACCGAACTCTCCGAACGGTTGGGCCTCATGCCGTCGGAATACCAGGGGCCCACCGGCATCGTAGGCGTCCTCGGCGCACGCCTCCGTGAGTCGGGCCTCTCGACGGCCTCACTCTGGGCCAGCGTCCCCGCCTACGTCTCGAGCGCCCCGTCCCCAAAGGCCGCCCTTGCGCTCGTCGAGAAGATCAGCGTGGTCCTCGGCGTGCCCCTGCCCAGCACCGACCTCCAGATCGCCAGCGCCGCCTACGAGCGCCAGATCAGCGACCTGGTCGCCGAGGACGAGCGCACCGCCGAGTTCGTCGAGGACCTCGAGGCGAACTTCGACCTCCAGGACGCCGAAGACGCATCGATCGAAGACCTGTTCATCGGGGTCGAAAGCGCGGACGTGGCAAGCATCTCCGACGACCCCGAGTCGCTGGTCGCAGAGGTCGAGGACTTCCTGCGCAACAACCCCGGCCGCAACTAGGCGTCCTCCACCTGGTCGCCCCCGGCCCAAGGCGGGGTGCGGGGTGGGTCGAACCGGACCTCCACGGGTTCGCCCCGAATCGCCGCGAAGGAGTGGGCCACCCACTCGTCCGGGAGGATCGTGTCCTCCGGCAGGCCCCCCTCGGCGAAGAAGCCCACGTCCAGGCACTCCATCGGATGGGGCGCCAGCGAGCCCCCGGTCATCTGGCAATGGAAGACCAACGAATAGAGCGGGATGCCGGTGAAGCCGAGGCGCAGGCCATCGAGGATGGCGACCGGTCGGATCACCTCGCATTCAATCCCGGTCTCCTCACGGACCTCCTTGACCACCACCTCGGACGCCGAGTAGCCCACGTCCGCCCAACCTGTGGGGAATAGCCAGTGCCCCGAGTCGGCCCGCTGGACGAGCAGGATCTCGCCATCGTCGTTGCCGACGACGGCGCCCACGGTGACCTTCGGCGTGACGTAGCCGGGGACACCCGATCCCACGGACTCCAGCCAGTCGCCCACGAGCGTCTCGGTGTCGAAGGGCGAGCCGGCCCGCTCCCGGATGTCAGCAGCCACATGGAGCACCTCCTCGAAGCGCTCCCGCTCGTAGACCACGTCGGAGAAGGCCAGCCCCGTGCGGGCGATGGCTGCCAGGGCCTCCGACCAGCGCAGGAGGTCGCGCTCGGAGGGTGCGTCGCTCGGTTCCACGGCAGCCGACCGTAGGCGATCCCTGCGGCGACCACCCGAGCGGGATCAGAAGTCGACGTCGATCCAGCGCAGGACGGCGAGTTCGATCTCGGCCAGGTGTTCTGCGTCGACGATCTTCGAACCCGAGACGTCCCTGACGTAGAACGCATCGACCACGTCGGAGCCCAGCGTCTGCACGCGAGCACTCACTATGTCGAGGTCCAGTTCGGCGAACGCCCGGGTGATCCGGTAGAGGACGCCCACGCCGTCCGGACACGTGACTTCGAGGACCGTCGCCGAGACGGAGGTCCGGTTGTCGACGGCGACCCTCGGCTTCGCCGGCCGGGCCGAAGTCGGCGCCGTCCGGTAGGTGCGCGAACGGTCCCCCAGGCGGGCGGCAACTGCCAGGCGACCCTCCAGCGCCAATTCGACCTGCCGGCGGATGTGCTCCCAGTCGAGGGCTTCGCCGAACGCTCCCTGCACCCGGAACACCGAGAGGGCCCTGGCGTTCTCCGAATGTGCAGCGGCCCATACGACCCCCGCTCCGTTGAGGGCGAGTACACCGGCGATCTTGGAGAAGGAGCCTGTGCGGTCGTCGGCCGCGACGGTCAACGTCGAGCCGTCACCCCGGACGACCAGCCCCTCGCCCTCGAGCAGTTCCCGCTGCTCGGCGTCGGGGAACCGCCCGGCGTCCGCCTCGTCGAACTCACCGCCGGCGAGGACGTGGTCAACCCGCCGCACCAGTTCCTCCACCAGTTCTGCCTTCCAGGAACTCCACGCCGACGGTCCGGTGGCGATCGAGTCGGCCTCGGTAAGGGCACCCAGCAGGGCCAGCAACTGCCGGTCCCCGACCGCATCCGCCACGGACCGGATGGTCCCGTCGTCATCGAGGTCGCGGCGGGTGGCGACGTCGGGCAGCAACAGGTGGTGTTCGACCATGGCGACGAGGTGGTCGACGTCGGCCGCCGGGAATCCCATCCGGGGGGCGATGGTCGCCACGAGTTCCTGGCCCACCTCGGTGTGGTCACCCGGGTAGCCCTTGCCGATGTCGTGGAGCAGGGCCCCGACGAGCAGCAGGTCTGGCCGCTGGACCCGGTCGACCAACAGCGCCGCCTCGGCCGCTGCCACGAGCAGGTGCCGATCGACGGTGAAGCGGTGGTAGGCGTTGCGCTGCGGTCGGGACCTGCAGGGCTCCCATTCGGGCAGGATCGGGACGAACAGTCCCATCTGGTCGAGGTCCTCGATGACCGCCACTGCCGGTTCACCCGTTGCCAGCAGGTCCACGAAGAGCCGCCGCGCCTCCTCGGGCCAGGGCTCCGGCAGCGGGGTCGCCTCGGCGGCAAGGCGCTCGAGTGAACGTCGGCCAAGGAGGGCCTCGTGGCCCGCCGCCGCCTGGGCACATCGCAGGACCGCTAGCGGGTCATCGAAGCTCGCCGAGGCGGCGAGGTGGATCAGGCCGTCCTCGAGGAACATCCCCGGGGCGACCTCGCGGCGGCGCCGGAAGACTGGGGGCATCCGACGTCCCTGATAGCGCAGTACCCGGCTGATCCGCCGCAACGCTCCATCGCCGGTCCAGGCAATGGTGCGCCCCGCTCCGGCGATGTCCGCCATCAGGAGGTCGGCGTCCTGGTAGCCCAGCCGGTCGGCCACCTCGTCCTGGAGCTCCAGCAACAGGCGGTCGCTGAGCCGCCCTGTGACCCGGTGCAATTCCACGCGTGCCGCCAGGAGGGTTTCGGCGGCCTCCACCAGCGCCGCCGATTCGACCTCGCGGAGCACCGGCTCGTTCATCTCGAGCCAGCCGAGGGTGTGGACATCGCGCAGGCCGCCGCGGGCCTCCTTGAGGTCAGGCTCGAGCAGGAAGGCGACCTCGCCAAACCGGGCGTGCCGCTCACCGACCGCCGTGCCGAGGCTCCTGTGGTGCCTTCGCCAGCGGGACGACCACTGGGCCCTCCCCCCGTCTGCCAGGGCACCGGCGAGGAAGTCGTCGCCAGCCACCAGCCGGGTGCTCAACAGGCTCGTGGCGGTGTCGAGGCTCTCGCGGGCCACCTCGAGGATCTGGTCGACCGTGCCCACCTGGTGGCCCAGCTTCAAGCCGGCGTCCCACACCGGATACCAGAGACGGTCGGCGACCGCACCGATCTCGACGCCGGGAGCGTGTACCAGTGCCACGTCGAGGTCGCTGCCCGGGCACAGTTCCCGTCGCCCATAACCACCGAGCGCCACGAGGGCAGTGCCGGCCGGTGCGTCGGCCGCCACATGGAGGGCTGTCAGGTACTCGTCAACCCGATCCGCCCGGGCCTCACACCATGAGATGCCGGTCAGGCCGTCGTCTTCGAGCAGGTCGTCGATCGAATACGTCGGTGTGTCGACCTTCATGGCCCCATCATGCGTCAGGACCGAGGTCAGGAAACCGTCGAAAGAAGACCGAACGGGGCAGCACCTCGTCGCAGCCGACCTCGCGTGCCGCTGCCATGACCTCGTCGTCGACATGTGGGGCAAAGCCCACGACCCGACCCGACCCGACGGAGCGACCCGAAACGGCCAGGAGGGCATCGGAACGGGCAAGGTCGAGGACGAACAGGTCGGCCGGCTCGTCGAGAAGCACCGCCGGGTCGGCCACGAACTCGACCGAGGCCTCCGGCGCACGCAGTCGTGACCGATCCATCAGGTCGGGGACGAAGGCCCGCACCCGCTTGATCACGGATCGGACCGGAGGCCGTCATTGAGGTTGCCGGACCGCAGGCCGGACAGGTCGAGGGTGGCGTAGCGATAGCCGGCGGCGAAGACCGCTGCCACGACCTCGGACCGCTGCTCCACGACCTCCTCCAGTCGGTGCACGGGGACCTCGATACGGGCCGTGTCGCCGTAGTGACGTACCCGTAGTTCGTCGAAGCCCAGCCGTCGCAGGCCCGCCTCGGCACGCTCCACGGTCGACAACACGGACACGCTGACCGCCGTGCCGTAGGGGACCCTGGAGGCGAGGCACGGCCCGGCCGGCTTGTCCCAGGTCCGTAGGCCCAGCAGCCGGGACTGCTCCCTGACCTCAGCCTTGGTGAAGCCGGCATCGAGGAGGGGGAACCGGGCGCCACGCTCGGCGGCGGCCTGCTGGCCGGGACGGTGGTCCCCCAGGTCATCGAGCGTGACGCCGAGCAGCACCGTCGACCCCTCGGCGTCGGCGATCGGCCCGACGGCGTCCATCAACGCGACCTTGCAGTGGAAGCAGCGGTTGGCGTCGTTGGCCCGGTAGGCGGCCGAATCCATCTCGTCGGTGTCGACCGTGGTCCAGCGCAGGCCCCATTCCTCGGCCAACGCTGCGGCCTCCAGCCCTTCGACGGCTGCAAGGGAGGGCGACACGGCCGTGACGGATCTGGCCCGATCGGGGCCGAGCGTCTCGTGGGCGACGTGGGCGAGGAACGCCGAGTCAACGCCCCCCGAGAAGGCGACCATGACGTTCCCCAGAGACTCGAGGTCGGCGCGCAGCCGATCCAACGGCTCCCTGACCCCAGTCGGCGTGGACGGGCTCACTGGGCCGCTACCCCGCCCGGCAGCCAACGCTGTCGAGGACCTCGTCGAGGGAACCGACGAGGCCCGTGTAGAAGATCCCGAACTCGGCATAGACCGCGGAGGCCTCGTCGTAGCGCAGCGTGTAGACGACGTCCTTGAGGTCATCGGGTCGCCGGCCGAACAGCGTGACGCCCCACTCGTAGTCATCGACTCCGGTCGAGACGGTGATGACCTGCACGATGCGGCCGGCGAAGTTGCGCCCCGACGTGCCGTGCTCAAGCATCAGGTCGCGCCGCTCCTCGAAGGGGAGCGTGAACCAGTTGGCCTGTTCGCCCCGACGCTTCGACATCGGATAGAAGCACCAGGCCGGCTTGCCCTCCGGAGGCAACACCGGACGTAGCCGAGCCTCCTTCATCTCGTCGGGAATCCCGACGGCGTACTCAGAGACCTCGGTCAACGAGACATAGCTGTCGACCACCTCGAGGCCGGCCTCGGTGAGGTCGGTCTGGAGGCCTCGGAGTCGCCACAGGTCGTCGCCCAGCGCCATGAACGCCAGGTCGGCCTTGTGGCCGAGGACCGCCACCGCCACCACCTGGTCGCCGGACGACTCGGCGGTGCCGACCGCTGCACGTACCGCATCGGCGTCCGCCAACGGGCCGACCTTACAGAACAGGTGGAGGACCCCGAGGCCCTCGGACGGGGTGGCCGGCTCGCTCATGGCGCCGAGTGTACGGAGGTGGGCCGGGCCGAGCCTCAGTCGCCGGTGTAGAGGTTGAGACGGTCGCCGCGGGCAAAGCCCGCCAGTTGCAGGCCGGCGGTGCGAGCGGTTTCGACGGCCAACGCCGACGGGCCGCTCACGGCCACGAGTGCGGCAAAGCCGGCTGCCCAGGCCTTCTGGGCCATCTCGAACGAGGCGCGTCCGCTGACCCACAGGCCGAGGTCGTTGGCGGGCAGGCGCCCGTCGAGGTGCAGCCGGCCCACCACCTTGTCAACGGCGTTGTGGCGGCCGATGTCCTCGCGCAGCACGAGGGATTGTCCCGACCGGTCGAAGGCGACCGCTGCATGCACGGCACCGGTAGCGCCGAAGAGGGCCTGGTCGTCGGCGATCCGCTCCGTCACGCCCGCCAGCACGGCCGGATCGAAGGGCTCGAGGTCGAGGGGCTCGAGTCGCTCGACCAGTTCTTCGATGGCCACTGAGCCGCAGATCCCGCACGAGGAAGATGCCGGCCCCAGCCGCGGCGTCGGCACCGGTGCGACCCCGCCGGTCTCGACGGTGACGTCGTTGAACTCGGCGACGGCAGCAGAGCCCTGCCCGCAGTAGCGCACGGCCAGGACCGGGGCGTCGTCGAGCATCCCCTCGGTGATGAGGAAGCCGACAGCCAGTTCGAAGTCATCGCCCGGGGTGCGCATGGTGGTAGCCACCAGTTCGCCGTCGAGGCGTACAGACATCGGCTCCTCGACGATCAGATCGTCCTGAACCCGTCGGGAGCCGTCGCCCTCAATCCGACGTGTCAGCACCCGCTGTGTCCGGCCTCGGCTCATTTTCGTCTTCCTCCGGCGTTCACGACCACCAGTGAACAGTGCCGGGGGCCAAAACGGCGATAGGGCGCCCCGAAGGGCGCCCCACACGCGCTAGGGGGTCCGGAATGGAGAATCCCTAGAAGTCCATGTCGGGCATGCCACCGCCCGCTCCCTCATCGGGAGCGTCGGCGATGACCGCCTCGGTCGTGAGGAACAGTGCGGCGATCGAGGCGGCGTTCTGGAGCGCCGACCGGGTCACCTTGGCGGCATCGATGATGCCGGCCGANACCAGGTCCTCGTACTCGCCCGTGGCGGCGTTGAGGCCGTTGGGGCCCTCNAGNCCCCGCACGCGCTCGACGACGACTCCGCCCTCGAGGCCGGCGTTCACGGCGATCTGGTGCAGCGGTCCCTCGAGCGCATGGGCCACGATGCGGGCACCGGTGGCCTCGTCGGCCGAGAGGCCGTCGGCGGCCGCNCGGGCCATCGCCTGGGCACGGAGCAGGGCCACGCCGCCACCGGCGACGACGCCCTCCTCGATGGCCGCCTTCGTGGTGCTGACCGCGTCCTCGATGCGGTGCTTCTTCTCCTTGAGCTCCACCTCGGTGGCGGCACCGACCTTGAGTACGGCGACGCCTCCCGACAGCTTGGCGAGGCGCTCCTGAAGCTTCTCACGGTCGTAGTCGGAGTCGGTGTTGTCGATCTCGCCCTTGATCTGGCTGATCCGGCCGTTGATGTCGACCTCGTCACCCTCACCCTCGACGATCGTGGTCTCGTCCTTGGAAACGACGACCTTGCGGGCACGGCCCAGCATGTCGAGGGAGACGTTCTCGACCTTGAGGCCGACCTCCTCGGTGATGACCTGGCCACCGGTGAGGATGGCCATGTCCTGGAGCATCGCCTTGCGGCGGTCGCCGAACCCGGGCGCCTTCACGGCGGCGGCGTTGAAGGTGCCGCGGATCTTGTTGACCACNAGGGTGGCCAGNGCCTCGCCCTCGACGTCCTCNGCGATGATCAGCAACGGANNCCCGGCCTGCATGACCTTCTCGAGGACGGGCACGAGNTCGCGGACGGCCGAGATCTTCGAACCGACGAACATCAGGTAGGGGTTCTCGAGGGTCGCCTCCATGCGCTCGGGGTCGGTCACGAAGTACGGCGAGATGTAGCCCTTGTCGAAGCGCATGCCCTCGACGAGGTTCATCTCGATCCCGAAGGTCTGGCCCTCCTCGACGGTGATCACNCCGTCCTTGCCGACCTTGTCGATCGCCTCGGAGATCATGGCGCCGATGTCGGGATCNGCCGCAGAGATGGCAGCCACGGCNGCAATCTGGGCCTTGTCNCTCGAGACGTCNACGGCGCCGTCGAGNATCGACTCGACGGATGCGNCGACGGCGGCCTCGATGCCCTTCTTGACCGACATCGGGTTGGCACCGGCAGCGACGTTGCGCAGGCCCTCACGGATCATCGACCAGGCCAGCACGGTGGCGGTGGTGGTGCCATCGCCCGCCACGTCGTCGGTCTTCTTGGCGACCTCCTTGACGAGATCGGCACCGATCTTCTCGAAGGGGTCCTCGAGCTCGATCTCCTTGGCGATCGAGACACCGTCGTTCGTGATCGTTGGGGCGCCCCACTTCTTGTCGAGCACGACGTTGCGGCCCTTGGGGCCCAGCGTGACCCGTACGGCGTCAGCCAACTGGTTCATGCCCTTCTCNAGCGAGCGGCGNGCCTGCTCGTCGAAACTGATGATCTTCGCCATTGGCGGAAGCCTTTCTTTCGGTTCGAACTCTTGAAGAGCGNCGCTGGAGCGTCAGNTTCGCAGCGCTTGGCACTCTCCCTTGGCGAGTGCCAATCCAATCAGCGTCGNCCGGGAATCACAACCTCGGCCGGGCACTCCNGACTCGGAGAAACGGGGCCGCGTAGCGTNGGAACTTGCCGGAGGNCGATGTTCGGAACGCGCTCAGCCGCCGGCGACGGCCGGGACGATGGCAANGGTCCCACCGGAGGGGACCGGCGTGTCGAGGCCTTCGAGGAAGCGCACGTCCTCGTCNCTCACGAATACGTTGACGAACCTTCGCAGGGCACCCGACTCGTCGAGAATGCGGGAACCAAAGCCGGGGTGGGAGGCCTCGAGGGAGGCCAGGGCTTCACCGACCGTGGAGCCGTCGACCTCGACCTCGCCGGCACCGGCGGTGAGAGGACGCAATGTGGTGGGGATGCGGATGGTGACGGCCATGGGGTGCCTCCGTGGGCTGGTGCGCCGCGGGAACCGGCGTCGAACTGGTCCCGAAAACCTATCGACGCGTGGCCTGATCAGCGCCCGAAGTCCNGGCAACGGCCGCTCCGACCACCTCCGCCACGACGGCCTCCACGCACCCGGCGGGATCGGAACGNGCCCGCTCCCCGCCGAACCGTTCGACCAGGGAGACCACGTCGGAGCGGTCCGCGAGGCCGGCGGCGACCTGGCCGACCACGATCAGGACCGGCAACCCGGCGGCCGCTGCATAGGCCGACACGCCTCCTACGACCTTGCCCTCGTAGGAGGTGGCATCGAGCATCCCCTCACCCGTCACGACGAGGTCAGCCCCNTCGAGGACCTCATCCAGCGCCAACTCCTCGGCCACCAGGTCGATCCCGTCCACCAGTTCAGCGCCGATTGCAGCCAGGCCTCCCGCCAGGCCACCTGCGGCCCCCGACCGGGAGAGGNCCGCTACGTCNATCCCGAAGTCCTCCTCGTACTGCTGGGCCAGTCGGACGAGGCGCCGGCGCAGCATCTCGACCTGGGCNGCAGAGGCCCCCTTCTGCGGCCCGAACACCTCNGCAGCCTCGGCGAAGGTCGTCCGGACGTCGCAGGCCACCAGCAGTTCGACNCCCCGGTAGCGGGCGGGCGACCCCATCGCCCGCAGCGCTCCCAGTCCGCCATCGGTCGTGGCCGAGCCGCCGACCGCCACGATCACCCGGCGGGCACCCGACTCGACCGCCTCCCGGATGAGCTCGCCGGTCCCGGCAGTCGTGGCGTCGAGGGGCTCGTTGCCCTCCGCTCCTCCGGCGAGTACGAGGCCCGAGGCCTGCGCCATCTCGACCACCGCCGACCGGTCGACAAGGCGCCACGCTGCGTCCACCGTCGGACCAAGTGGACCGGTCACATGCGACTGCCGGTTGGCTCCGCCGAGGGCCTCAAGGGTCCCTTCTCCGCCGTCGGCCATGGGCAGCGCATCCGCCGTCGCTCCGGCGGAGGTCGCGCCGCGCACGACGGCGTCGGCGATCTCGCCAGCAGTCGAGGTCCCGCGGAACTTGTCCGGAGCGGCGACAACGCGCACGCCGGGTGACCGGCCTCAGCCGTTGTGGATACGGCCGTCTGCGCCCAGGATCACCACGATGTCCGCCGCCTCCAGTCGGTCGAGGGCATTCTCGGCGACCGCCAGGCCGGTCGGCGGGATCTGCGCCAGCAGGTCGGGGCTGTCCGGGGCGAGGAGCTCCATCACCGCCCGGGCCTCGGCCACCATTCCGGGCCGGAAGAAGATCATTGTGGAGTCAGTGGGCTGGGCGTTCGCCGGCGCAAGGGTGGCGTAGCCCTTCGGCACGAGGAGTTCCGTCACGGACCCGGCCGCCCTCGCCGTGCCGGAACCGTTGGCGACGAGCACCTGGACCTCGCTGGGGGGCTCCGTGATCGTGGGGAACAGGGTCGAGGTCGTGGTGCCGCCCGTGCCGTCGTCGGGAGTGCCGTCACCCGTGCCGTCGTCGGGAGTGCCGTCACCCGTCGTGGCCGTGGTCGTCGGCACCGGCTGGTCGGACACAAGGTCCGTCCCGTCGTCGAGGCCCTTCCAGAGCAGTGCAGCACCGAGCAGGACGGCGACGACGATCAGCAGCAGCGCGCGCGGCGCCGCAGCACCGTTGCTGGGTCCGAGGCCCCCTCCACCGCGACCTGCGGCCATCAGCGTCCGTCTTCCTCCTGTGCGGGGAGCTCGAAGCGGGCCCTCCGGCGCCGATCCCGCCGACGCCGCAGTCGCAGGACGACCAGCGGATCGTGCTCGAGCGCCTCCGGGGAATCCAGGAGCGCGCCCAGTAACTGGTAGTAGCGGGTGACGGATAACTCGAAACGCTCGTTGATCAGGCCCTCCTTGGGGGCATCCAGGGCCCACCAGGATCGCTCGAACTCGAGGATCTTGCGGTCCCGATCGGTCAGTGCCACAGCGCGATCATCCTCTGCCACCGGCCCGAGTGCAAGCACCCCCCGTCCAACCCACCCTTCCGGGGCTCACGGGGACGTACGCTCGCTCTCCGAAGGTCAACGCCCGAGTAGCTCAGTTGGTCAGAGCAGGCGCCTTGTAAGCGTCAGGTCGTCGGTTCGAATCCGACCTCGGGCTCAATCGGACCGTGTCTTCCGGCGCAGCGTCCCGTTCAGGCGCCGGCGTCGCGTCGGCGGGCAACCTCGAACAACGCAACGGCGGCCGCGGCGGAGACGTTCATCGACGCCAGCACGCCGCGCAGTGGGACGTGCACCAGGGTGTCGCAGCGCTCCCGAACCAACCGCGAGAGCCCAGCGCCCTCGGCGCCCATCACCAGCGCCACCGGGCCGTCGGCCACCGTGAGGTCGTGGATCGGTTCGGAGCCGCCCGCATCGAGGCCGACGGACCAGATGCCCACCTGCGAGAGGCGTGCCATGGCCTTCGGGAGGCCCGTCACGGTGGCCAGGCGCAGGTGCTCGATGGCCCCGGCCGCGGACTTGGCGGCCATGGCCGTCACCCGGACGGCCCGATGCCGTGGCAGCACCACGCCGGTCACGCCGGCACACTCGGCCGAGCGCAGGATGGCGCCCAGGTTCCCGGGGTCGGTGACGCCGTCCAGCAGGAGCAGGAAGGGGGGCCGGGAGGCCGGCCCGGACGTCGTCAGCAGCGCTTCGAGGCCGTGGTCCTCAAGTGCATCGGCGAACGCCACGACGCCCTGCGGGGCCTCCGTGCGGACCAGCGACTCGAACTTGGACCGGGCGACCTCGCGGATCGTGACCTTCTGCTCATCGGCCAGGTCGATGATGTCGTCGAGGATCGGCGCCGGATCGAGGTCGCCTGCGAGAACCACCTCGCGGGTCCGNCGGGTCCCGGCCAGGAGCAGTTCGCGGACCGCCTGGCGACCCTCGACCTGGTCGCCGCCCAGTCCCTTGGGCGGACCGTCGCCGCGGCGCCGCTGGGGCGTCGAGCCCCGCTGGCCCTGACCACCTCGTGGCCCTTGCCCGCGGCGGTCCCGGCNCTGGCTGCCGTCGCGCCGGTCGCCCTTCCCGCGGCGCTGTCCCCCGCCGGGACCACCCTGGCCACCTCGGCGTGGGCGGCCTCCCTTCGGCCGGCCGCCGCTCACGGNCGGTGCACCAGGGCGACGGCGAGGCAGGCGATGCCCTCCCGACGTCCGAGCGCTCCCAGTCCCTCNGCCCGTCGGCCTGTGACCCGGACCGGCGCACCCACGACCGCCTCCAGNCGNTCTTGCATCTCGTCACGCCTCGGCGCCAGCCTCGGGACCTCGGCGACGACCGAGCAGTCCACGTTTCCGACCTCCCAACCCTCGGCACGCACGGCGGCAACCGTGTCGGCCAGCAGCGCCATGCTGTCGGCGCCGGCGAACCGTTCGTCGGTGTCCGGATAGCGCNCGCCGATGTCACCCAGCCCCGCTGCTCCGAGCAGTGCGTCAATGCAGGCGTGGGCCACGGCGTCGGCGTCGCTGTGGCCAACGAGGCCCGGGCCGTCGAACTCGACNCCGGCCAGGACCATGCGTCGGCCCGGGTCGTCCGAGAAGGCGTGGATGTCGAACCCCTGGCCCACCCGNACCTCACCCANCGGAAGNGTCCAGGAGTTCGCGGGCGACCAACAGGTCGACCGGACGNGTGATCTTGAGGTTGTCGGCCTCGCCCTCCACGACCACCACCCTGCCACCAATCGCCTCCACAAGGGTGGCGTCGTCGGAGGCGTCACCGCCTCCGGCATGTGCCGCCCGGAGGGTCGCCGCCGGGAACCCCTGTGGGGTCTGCACGGCGAACATCCCCTCCCGGTCGACGGAACNATCCNCCCGCCGCAGCGAGTCGCTGACCGGAACCCCGGGGACCACGGCGTCAGCACCGTCGCGGACCGCGGCCACCACGGCGTCGAAGAGGTTCCGGGTGGCCAGCGGTCGCGCCCCGTCATGGACCAGAACGATCGATGCATCATCCGGCACCACCACCAGCCCGGCCCGCACGGACGCCGACCTGGTTGCACCCCCGGCGACCACTGCAGACACCTTGTCGACCCCGGCGAAGCGCTCGGCTACCTCNTCCACCGCCGTCGGCGCCACCACGACGACGACCCCGTCCGATCCACCGGCGGCGACGACAGAGCGCTCGAGCACCGCTCGGCCGCACAGATCGGCCGACTGCTTGTCGGCCCCGAAGCGATCGCCTCGACCCGCTGCGACGACGACGGTCCAGATGCTCATCGTTGCGGAGGGGCGGGAGGGCACGGCATCGTCCGTGCGGAAGAGTTCACCTCACTAGCATGGCGANCCAACATGCCGGACACCACACTCTTTCGCGAAACCACGCTGTTCGCAGGCCTCGACGACGGGTCCCTTGCCACCATCGTCGCCGCGTCGGCCGACCGCGAACTCCACCGCGGCGACATCATCTTCAGGGAAGACGACGAACCCCACGAGATCTACATCGTCGTNTCGGGGCGGATCGCCATCGCCAACAAGTCGTTCGACCGCCGCGAATCGATGGTGGCGCTGATGGAGTCCGGCGACCTGTTCGGCGAGATGGGNCTCTTCGACGGCCACGGCCGGTCCGCCGAGGCCCGCTCCCTCGAGAACTCGGTCGTGATCGCCATCCCCTACGNACCCGTCCGACAGCTCTACGAGAACGATCCCACCCTCCTGTGGCGCGTCGTCGAGATGCTGACCGGCCGGCTCCGCAACATGGACGCGGCGCTCGCCGATTCCGTGTTCCTCGACGTCACCGGCCGCACGGCGAAGCGACTGCTCGACCTGGCCGGAGAGTCCGACGAGTTCTCACTACCGATCACACAGGAGGAACTGGCCGGGATGGTCGGCGCCTCACGGGAACGTGTCAACAAGGCCATCGCCTCGTTCATCCGGCTGGGCTGGATCGAACAGATCGACCGGACCTACCGGATCACCAACCGCGAACAACTCACGATCCGCTCCCGCTGACCTGCTGGGCGCGCCNGTCGCACCCCGATCAGGCGCCCAACCATTCCACGACACGACGCCAGGCGTCGGCTGCATCGTCGNTCCGGTGGGCCGGCCGCGAAGCGTCGTGCGCGAAGCCGTGGTCGGCACCCTCGTAGCGGACGACCGTGGCACCGGCGGCCTCGAGNTCGTCGACATGGTCGGGCGGCGTCCAGCGATCGTCGGTTCCGATGATCGCCAGCACGGAACCCGCGTCNCCGGCCGCCAGNAGGTCGAGCGGCTCGCCCTGGCCGGGCCCCTGCCACTGCTCCGGGACGTGGATCATCCCGTAGAAGGGACAGTGTCGGTGAAACCGTCCNGTGGAAACGGCCTTGAGGACNTACATNCCGCCCATGCAGAAGCCGAGGATCCCGACCGTGCCCGCGCCCGTAGCCTCGGCCGCCGCCACCGCGTCGCCCANGACCCGGTCGTCGTCGAGCGNCGCTCCGGCAGCGAGCCGGTCGGCGACCTCNAGGTGTTCGAGGCCCGGATAGAGCTCGAAGGCACAGACCGACCACCCCTGTTCCTCGGCCAGTCGGGCCACGAGGTCGTCGAAGAGCGGCCGCAGTCCCATGATGTCAGGGACCACCACCAGCCCCCGACCAGCCGGACCNGCGGATGGGTGGGTGAGTTCGGCNGGCGTGCCGGAGTCGAGTTCGATGCGCATTCACCACTCTTGCACGCCGACCGGACACGGTNCCGATCTCAGGCATCACCCTCCGCTCCCCACGAGGCCCCCGTGCGATCCGCATCGCCNAGGAGCCCGACGGCCTCCACGGCGTCGGCAAGGGTGCGGACCCGNACGACCTCCATGTTCGGTGGCCCCGGCGGCCCCGACTCGGGCAGCACGGCCCGGNTGAAGCCCANNCGCTGTGCCTCCACGAGGCGGCGCTCGAGGTGCGCTACCTGACGGACCTCGCCACCGAGGCCCACNTCTCCGCAGGCCACCGTCTCACTCCCCAGCCGCCGACCGGTGAGTGCCGAAGTCACGGCGAGGGCCAGGGGCAGGTCGGCCCCCGGCTCGNTGACCTGCACACCGCCCACGGCGGTGACGTAGACGTCGAGTGCCCCCAACTCGAGCCCGACGCGCCTCTCCAGCACCGCCAACAGCAGGGACAGGCGTCGGGNATCCACGCCCTGGGAGGAACGTCGGGGATTCGGCGTCGTGGAGCGCACCACCAGGGACTGCAGTTCGACCAGCAGCGGCCGGTGGCCCTCGATCGCCGGCAGCACCGCCGAGCCCGCCACGTCGGTGGCCCGGTCGGCGAGGAACAGCCGNCCCGGGTCGTCGACCGGNCGCATNCCATCGGCCGCCATCTCGAACAGGCCCAACTCATCGGTCGGCCCNAANCGGTGCTTCGCGACGCGGAGCAGCCGGAGGGCATGGTGCCGGTCGCCCGTCAACTCGACCACGGTGTCGACGACGTGCTCCAGCACCTTCGGACCGGCCAGCGAGCCCTCCTTGGTGACGTGCCCGACGAGCACGGTGGCCGTGCCGCGCCGCCTCGCTTCGCCGACCAGCCGATGTGCGCAGCCCCGCACCTGGGTCGTCGAACCTGGCAACCCGCCAATCGCCGGGTCGTAGACNGTCTGGATCGAGTCGACCACCAACACGTCGGGCTCCAACCGGTCGAGGTGCCCGACCACNACGTCGAGGTCGGCATCGCCGGCCAGCCAGACGCCGTCGACGAGTGCNCCCAGCCGCTCGGCCCGCAGCCGGACCTGNGCCGANGACTCCTCGGCTCCGACCAGGAGGACTCTCTGCTTCCGCCGTGCCTGGCCGGCAGCGANCTGGAGCGTGAGGGTGGACTTGCCGATACCCGGCTCGCCGCCCAGCAGGGTCACNGACCCCGGGACGAGGCCACCACCGAGGGCGCGGTCGAACTCGGACAGGTCCGTGGCAACCGGAGCCGCGGCGCTCGTGACCACGTCGACGAGCCGCACCGCCTCGGTGTCCGGCGCCACCGTCGCAGTCGCCACGTGGGCCACCTCGTGCAACGTGTTCCAGCCCCCACACCCGGGGCAGTGGCCGACCCACCGGGGTTGGGAGACGCCGCACTCGCCGCACTCGAAGTTGGTGCGCCTGCGCCTTCCCGCCGACAGGCGNGAGGGCGTCCCCGGGTCCGGTTCGGGTTCAGTGGATGTGNATGGGTGGGGGGCTGCNGGTTGTGTCNTCATGGGGCCGACAGTACGGACACCCTGTGACAGCCGGATCAGCCTCCGGGAGATTCGCCCTCTCCGGACGGGCCTCCTTCGGAGGAATCCTCGGCAGATGCCACAGCGCTGCTCGACCGGAACAACTCGGCGAAGCCACCGATCACCGGATGTGGGAAGCCCTCCGGGATGAGCGCCGCACCCCGCATCAGGACCGTCGACATCCCCATGCTGCGGGCGGCCTCGAGCATCGGCGGCTCGGAGTCGATCAGCAGCATGTTGCGGAACGGAACCCCCGACATGCGCCGAAGCGCCTCGAACATGGCCTGGCTGGGCTTGCGGGCGCCGACCTCGCCGCTGACCACCCAGTGGGCCATGAGCTCATCGAGGCCCAGGCGTTCACGCAACAGCACCGACCAGGGCAGGACCGCGTTGGTCAGGCACGCCACCGGCAAGCCCCGCTCCTTCATCCTGTCGAGGAAGGGCAGCACGTCGCGGCGCATCTGGACGCGCTCGAGATAGGCCCTGTCGAGCTGGTCGGCCTCCCCCTGGACGCCGATCGACGACCAGAACTGGGCGGTCGAGACGTGGCCGAGGCTGGCCGAACGATAGCGGTCGGCAATCTCGCGGGGGTCGGCGATGCCACCCTGTTCCCGCACGTACCGCACGAGAAGGCCCTCGGGGTCGCCACCGGGGTCCCAGATCACACCGATGCCGCCGAGCACGAGGAGTTCGAGGCGACGCTCGCCCNTTTCCCCACCATCGGCGGGATGCTCCTCGACGATCTCGCCGGCCCGACGGGAGGTGCGCGGTGNCCGCACGGCCCGTGGGGGCCCCTCCATGCGACCCGCCACGACGTAGCGCACCGACAGGAACAGCGTGACCAGGATCGCCAACACACCGGCCACGATCGCCCCGTTGCGCCACATACGCGGCTCCCGGTCCGTGAGCACCCCCTCGACTTCGAACCGGGTCGAGGAGAGGTCTCCGAGGCCGATCGTCCAGTGGGCCCCGTCGTCCTCCGCCGACGGTCCGCCGGGNAGTGCCGCCGTCAACTCCATCTCGAAGGCATCGGCCGGGTCGCAGTCACCACCCGGGCANCCNGCCAGTTCGGCCAGTTCGGCGGTCGTGCGACCAAGTGGCAGGCCCGAGAGCGTCTCCGCCAGTTCGGGATCGCTGAACAGNTCGAGGCCGCCCGACAGGTCGACCCTGCCGTTCAACCGCCACTCGGTGCGGGCGAACGAGCGGTGCCGGGTGAGCGCCACGTTCTCGAAGACGCCCGGCCCAGCGATCTCATCGAGGANGTCGGGCAGGCGTTGCGGCGAGTCGAACGACTTGGTGGCGGTGACGGTGGTGTCGCCCGTNGGCAGTCGGTTCGGACCCTCNACCGTCCATTCCGCGTCGGCCAGGTCGTCGACGCGGAGTTGATCCTCGATCCCGCCGACCACGTCGACGGCCTCGTCGTCGAGGATCAATCCAACGGTGACGGTTCCGGACCCGTCCTCACCGACCTCGATGGCAACCGAAACGTTGGCCCGGCATCCGCTGGCCAGCAACAGTGCCAAGAGCGGCAGGAACGCCCACGGGGCCACGGACGCGAGGCGACGCATGACGGGGACGCTAGGCGATCAAAAGGTGGCAGGGTTCGCGCTGTATGGCTACTTGGCGGCCTCGACCGCCATTTCGATGGTCGGTGGCTCGAAGCCCTCGATCGACCGAAACACGACCGTGCGGGCGCCCTCGGTCTCGGGATCGTCCTCGACGTCGACGACGACGATCTCGCCCGCCCGGAACTCCTTCTGGAGCAGGCGCTCGGACAACGGATCCTCGAGCAGGCGCTGGATGGCCCGACGGAGGGGGCGCGCTCCCATCGACGGGTCGTAGCCCTCCTTGGCCAGGTGCTCCTTGGCGGCGTCGGTGAGCTCAAGGCCGATGCCCTGGCCGGCCAGCTGTACCGAGACCCTTTGGATCATGAGGTCGACGATCCGGACGATCTCCTCCTGGGTGAGCTCATGGAAGACGATGGTGTCATCGATCCGGTTCAGGAACTCGGGCCGGAAATGGGCCTTGAGGGCGTCCTGGACCTTGGCCTTCATGCGCTCGTAGGAGACCGCCTCGTCGGCCTTGACGAAGCCCAGGTCGGCCTTGCGCAGGTCGGCGGTGCCGAGGTTGGAGGTCATGATCAGGACCGTGTTGCGGAAGTCCACGGTCCGGCCCTGTGAGTCGGTGAGCCGACCCTCTTCCAGGATCTGGAGGAGGGTGTTGAAGACGTCGGGGTGGGCTTTCTCGACCTCGTCGAAGAGGACGACCGAGAACGGGCGGCGGCGCACGGCCTCGGTGAGTTGGCCACCCTCCTCGTAGCCGACGTAGCCGGGGGGCGAGCCCACCAGGCGGCTGACCGTGTGCTTCTCCATGTACTCGGACATGTCGAGGGCGATCAGCGCCTGCTCGTCGCCGAACAGGAACTCGGCGAGCGTCTTGGCCAACTCGGTCTTACCGACGCCGGAAGGGCCGAGGAACACGAACGAGCCCGAGGGCCGCTTCGGATCCTTGAGGCCGGAACGGGTGCGGCGGATGGCCTGGCTGACCGCCTTGACGGCGTTCTCCTGGCCGATGACCCGCTTGTGCAGTTCGTCCTCCATGCGGAGAAGCTTCTGGGTCTCCTCCTCGGTGAGCTTGTAGACCGGGATGCCAGTCCACACCGAGAGGACCTCGGCGATTGCCTCCTCGTCGACCTCGTCGAACAGGTCGACTCCGGACGAGCGGACCTTGTCCTCCGCTACCTCCTTCTCGGCCAGCAGTTCCTTCTCGGCGTCGCGGAGCCTGCCCGCCTCCTCGAAGTCCTGGGCGTCGACGGCGGCCTTCTTGCGCTGGACGACCTCGGCCAGGTTGGCCTCGACCTCGCGGAGGTCCTCGGGCGTGTGCATGCGCTTGATGCGCAAGCGTGACCCGGCCTCGTCGATGAGGTCGATGGCCTTGTCCGGCAGGTTCCGATCGGAGATGTAGCGATCAGCAAGGTTGGCGGCGGCCACCAACGCCTGGTCCGTGATGGTGACCCGGTGGTGGGTCTCGTAGCGCTCGCGGAGGCCCTTGAGGATCTCGATGGTGTGGGCGACCGTGGGCTCGTCGACCGTTATGGGCTGGAAGCGGCGCTCGAGAGCGGCATCCTTCTCGAGGTGCTTGCGATACTCGTCGAGCGTGGTGGCGCCGATGGTCTGCAGCTCGCCTCGGGCCAGCATCGGCTTCAGGATCGAGGCGGCGTCAATGGCTCCCTCGGCGGCACCCGCACCGACGAGGGTGTGGATCTCGTCGATGAACAGGACGATGTCACCGCGGGTGCGGATCTCCTTGAGGACCTTCTTAAGGCGCTCCTCGAAGTCGCCCCGGTAGCGGCTGCCGGCCACGAGCGCCCCGAGGTCGAGTGTGTAGACCTGCTTCTCGTGGATCGTCTCGGGAACGTCGTCGTTGGCGATCATCTGGGCCAACCCCTCGACGATGGCCGTCTTGCCGACGCCCGGCTCACCGACCAGGACCGGGTTGTTCTTGGTGCGGCGAGACAGCACCTGCATGACACGCTCGGTCTCGCGATGGCGACCGATGACGGGGTCGAGCTTCTTCTCCCGGGCCAGCTGGGTGAGGTTGCGGCCGAACTGGTCGAGCACCGTCGAGCCCGAGGCGTCGCCGCTGCTGCTGCCGGTGGAGGACCTGGCCTTCTCGCCCGGACCGGACGGAGCGCCACCCCCGGAACCCGCGTAGCCCGAAAGCAGCTGTATGACCTGCTGGCGCACCCGCGAGAGGTCGGCTCCCAACTTGACCAGCACCTGGGCGGCCACGCCCTCACCCTCGCGGATGAGTCCGAGGAGGATGTGCTCGGTGCCGATGTAGTTGTGGCCCAGTTGGAGTGCCTCGCGCAGCGAGAGTTCGAGCACCTTCTTGGCTCGTGGGGTGAAGGGGATATGGCCGCTGGGTGACTGACTGCCCTGGCCGATGATCTCCTCGACCTGGCTACGGACGGCCTCGAGCGAGATCCCGAGCGACTCGAGGGCCTTGGCGGCCACGCCTTCGCCCTCGTGGATGAGTCCGAGGAGGATGTGCTCGGTGCCGATGTAGTTGTGGTTGAGCAGGCGTGCCTCTTCCTGCGCCAACACCACCACTCTTCGGGCCCTGTCGGTGAACCGTTCGAACAAGCAGCCGTCTCCCTGTCGTGTTCCTGATCGATGTGGCGCCCGACGGACGCCTCTGTCAGGGAGTGTATCCACTGCCCGTGACGAGCAATCGGCCCCTCCGACCACTGTCCACCCCGTCGGTTTCGCGGCACCGTGCCCCGTCGTATCCTCCACGGGTGGCCCTGCCCCCCGATTCCTCCTCGCTACTGGGTCTTCCGGGCATGGCCGACCACCTCCGCCGCGTCGAAGACGAACTCCGCCGGGTCGTCCAGTCCGACGAACCGTTCCTCACCGAGGTGGCCCGTCACCTGATCGACGCCGGTGGCAAGCGGGTTCGCCCCGCCCTCACCATCACGGCATCGCAGGCGACCACCACCGAACCCGGCCCGGCAAGCCTCGACGCCATCCGAGGCGGGGTCGCCGTCGAGTTGGTCCACCAGGGCTCCCTCTACCACGACGACGTCATCGACGGAGCCGACACCCGGCGGACCGTCGAGAGCGTCAACTCCCGGTTCGGCAACCTCGAGGCCATCCTCGCCGGCGACTACCTGCTGGCCCGGGCCTCCGAGATCGCCGCCGACCTCGGCACCGAGGTGGCCTCCCTGCTGGCCGGCACCATCGCCCGCCTCTGCGAGGGTCAGGTCCGGGAGTTGGGCAGCGCCTTCGACGTGGACCGCACCGAGACCGCCTACCTCGAGTCGATCGCAGGAAAGACCGCTGTCCTCCTTGCCACCGCTGCCCGCATCGGCGGCATCGTGGCCGGCCTCGCCCGCAACGAGGTCGAGGCCCTCACCTCCTTCGGCCACCACTACGGGATGGCCTTCCAAGTCGTCGACGACGTCCTCGACCTCGTCGCCACCGACGGCCAACTCGGCAAGCCCGCCGGCAACGACCTCTGCGAGGGCGTCTACACCCTCCCGGTCATCCGGGCGTTCGATGGCTCCTCGGGTGACGAACTCCGCAGCCTGCTCGGCGACACGATCGACGCGACGACCCGCAACCGCGTCCTCGAGATCCTGCGGGACGACGAATCACTCGCCACCTCGATGGCCACGGCGGTCGAATTCACCGGCGCTGCCAGCGATGCACTCGCCGAACTGCCACCCACGCCGGCGGTCACCACCCTGCGTCAGACCTGCGACCTGTTGTTGTCCCGGGTCGACACCGCCTCCCACGCCCCGGGCCGGCCGTAGGGATCGGGAGCGGGCCTCAAGCGTCGGACCCGCCCGAAACGCCCCGTTCCTGCTCGGGTCGCAGGGTCGGGAACAGGATCACGTCGCGGATCGCAGTGGTACCGGTCAACAGCATGATCAGCCGATCGACGCCGATTCCGAGGCCTCCCGTCGGTGGCAGGCCGTACTCGAGCGCCCTCAGGTAGTCCTCGTCGACGGCCATCGCCTCGGCGTCGCCGGCGGCCCTCCCGGCCTCCTGGGCGGCGAAGCGCTCCCGCTGTTCGTCGGGGTCCACGAGCTCGGTGAAGGCGTTACACAGCTCGCTGCCCGCCACGATGCCCTCGAAGCGCTCGACCCAGCCTGGCCGGTCGCGGTGATCCCGTGAGAGGGGCGAGACCTCCTTCGGGTAGTCGGTGACGAACACCGGTCCCCACAGCTCCGGCTCGGTGGTCTTCTCGTAGAGCTCGAGGATCAACTTGCCGGGCCCGTAGTGGTCCTCGACGGTGATGTCCCGATCCTCGCACAGCCGAACCAACTCGTCGCGTGGCGTGTCGAGGTCGACCTCGAGCCCGGCGTGCTCAGCGAGCAGTTCGGAGAGCGTCGCCCGCTGCCATGGGACCGACAGGTCGATCTCCCGGCCGTCGTAGGTGAGACTGGTGGTGCCGAGCAGCGACTCGGCCAGGTGGGCGACCAGTTCCTCGACCAGCACCATGATGTCGGTGTAGTCGGCGTACGCCTGGTACAACTCGAGCATCGTGAACTCGGGGTTGTGGCGGGTCGACACCCCCTCGTTGCGGAACACCCGAGCCACCTCGAACACCCGCTCCATGCCACCGACCGTGAGACGCTTCAGGTACAGCTCTGGGGCGATGCGCAGGTACAGGTCGAGGTCGAGTGCATTGTGGTGGGTGGTGAACGGCCGGGCCAGCGCCCCACCGGGGATGGGGTGGAAGACCGGCGTCTCGACTTCCATGAACCCACGGTCCTCGAGCCAGCGGCGCATCAGCGAAATCGCCCGACTGCGGAGGACGAAGGCCTCGCGAGCCTCGTCGGTGACCCAGAGGTCGACATAGCGCTGCCGGTAGCGGGTATCGGTGTCGGTGATGCCGTGCCACTTGTCCGGGAACGGGCGGCGGGCCTCGGCGAGGCGCACCCACGAGCCGACCCGGACCGAGAGCTCGCCTCGACGAGTGGCGATGACCTCGCCGGTCACGCCGACCCAGTCGCCCAGGTGCAGGCCGGTGAACCCGTCGAAGTCGGGGGTCGTCTTCTGCGGGGCGAAGAGCTGGATCCGTCCGGTGGCATCCTGGAGCACGCCGAAGAACAACTTGCCCTGGTCGCGGCGCAGCATGAGGCGGCCGGCGACCGTGACCTCGATGCCCGTCTCGGCACCGGGCTCGAGGTCGCCGTGGGCCGCGTGCAGCCCGGCGGCGTCGGCCGTCGGCTCGAAGCGGTAGGGGATGCCGTTGTCGGTGCCCATCGGCTCAGTGCTCCTGGTTCCGGTGGAAGACGATACGCAGACCGTGGAGCGTCAGGAAGGGCTCGACGTGCTCGATCGTCGCAGCCTCCGGGGCGATCAGGGGAGCCAGGCCGCCGGTGGCGACGACCGTGCAGCCGCCCAACTCGGACCGGAACCGTTCGACCATGCCGTCGATCTGCGCGGCAAATCCGAACACGGCGCCCGACTGCAGCGACTCGACGGTGTTCCTGCCAATGACGCTGCGTGGCGCCACCAGTTCGACCGACTGCAGGGCCGCCGCCCGGCCGAAGAGGGCATCGAGGCTGATCTCGACGCCCGGGGCGATGGCGCCCCCGAGGAACTCTCCGTCCGCGGAGATGACGTCGAAGTTGTTGCCCGTGCCGAAGTCGACCACGACGGTCGGACCGCCGTAGAGGTCGAAGGCGGCGACGGCGTTGGCGATGCGGTCGGCGCCGACCTCCTTGGGGTTGTCGTAGAGAATCGCCATGCCGGTCCGGACGCCGGGCTCGATCACGACCGGATCGACGTCGATGCTGCGGTCGATCATCTCTCGCAGGCTGGCGAGTACCCGGGGCACGCCGGCGCAGATCGCCACGCCGTCCACGTCGAACGGGTAGCCCGACGACGCCAGGAGGCCGCGGATCACGACGGCATGCTCGTCAGCGGTTCGTGCCGCGTCGGTAGCGATGCGCCAGTGGTCGAGCAGGCCGGCATCGGCGCTCGCCCCCGAGGTGAGTTCGCGGTCGTAGAGCCCGATGACGGTCTGGGTGTTCCCCACGTCGATGGTCAGCAGCAAGGTCGCTCCTCCTCAACGGTTTCGGCGCCTGCGAAGATCATCGCACGGACGCGCCCGCCGGCGGGGGTTGCAGTCAACGGTCGAGGTCCAGACCGATGTCGAGCACCCGGGTGGCCTGCGTGGGCGAACTGCTGGAGACGCAGCCCACACCGGGCGCTGGTGACCACCACCAGGTCGAGGTGTTGCGCTTCCGGGCTCACGGAGCCGTCGCTCCGACGTTGTCGATGAGGCGGGCACGACCAAGGCGGCCTGCGACCAGGAGCCGAACCTCGCTCCCGGTGGCGATCCGCTCCGGCACGGCAAAGGTGTCGGACTCGACGAGCGCGGCGTAGTCGACGGCGAGGTCCGGCGCATCGGCCAGCACGGCCTCCATCGCCCCCACGACGGCCACCGGGTCGACACCACCGCCCTCGACCGCAGCAACTCCCGAAAGGAGTGCCCGGTACAGCACAGGCGCCTGGCGCCGTTCATCCGGTTCGAGGTAGATGTTTCGGCTCGAGAGCGCCAGGCCGTCGGACTCGCGCACGATCGGACAGCCCATGACCTCGACGGGCAACTCCAGGTCGGCGACCATCCGGTGCACAACCGCCAACTGCTGGAAGTCCTTTTCGCCAAAATAAGCCCGGCAGCGGCCCACGATCCGGAACAGCCGGGCGACGACCGTGGCCACGCCGTCGAAGTGGGTGGGCCGGCTCGCTCCCTCCAGGGACCCACCGATGGCACCGACGGCGACCGGTTCGTCGGTGCCCTCCGGGTAGACCTCCGCGGCCGTCGGATGGAACACCAGGTCGGCGCCGTGCTCCCCGCAACGGGCGAGATCGGCATCGAGGTCTCTCGGGTAGTCGGCCAGGTCCTCGCCGGGAACGAACTGGAGGGGGTTGACGAAGATCGAAACCACGGTGAGGTCGTCAGCAGCGACGGCGGCGTCGATCAGCGAGGCGTGCCCCTGGTGGAGGTACCCCATGGTCGGCACGAAGCCCACCGATGCCCCCGCCGCCCGGGCGGCATCGAGGCGTTCGAGCAGGTCAGCGACGGTGCCGACGACCTCAGGGCGCCTCATGGCCGATGTCGCCCTGCCAGCCGCCTGGCCAGGTCGTCCAGGACCTCGTACGCGGCACGCTCGTCGGCGGGCAGGGCGGTGAGGTGGCGGTCGATGGTGGCCTCGTCACCCCGGGCCGCCGGTCCGGTCAGCGCGTCGACGGGGCCCAGGGCGCGCACGTTGGCGAGGCTCCCCTCGGCGAGGTCGAGGAAGGCGTCGAGCGGGATGCCGAGCGGTCCGGCGACGCGTTCGACCTGGCCCAGCAGCGCCACGAGGTGGTTCGAGGCCAGCACGGCGGTGGCGTGGTAAGTCGCNCGGTCGGCGTCGTCGACGGTGAANGACCGACCCCCCAGCGCCTCGACCACCTCTTCGACGAGCGGATCGCCCGCCACNGCGAACCAGGAGCCGCCACACAACTGGTCGGCGCCCCGTTCGGCGTCGGCCAACGACACCAGCGGATGGCAGGCGGCCCGTCGCACGTGGGGCGCCAGGGCCTCGAGTCCGAGGGCCCCGGAGAGGTGTGCCACGACCGTGTCCGTGTCGGTGNCCACCGAGGCGGCGACCTCGGCNACCACCCGGTCGGGGGTGGCGANGACGAGCAGGTCAACGCCTTCGGCTGCCGAGGAGNNATCGTCGTGGCGACCGAGNAGTGGCNCGACGAACCAGCCGCAGCGGCCCANTGCCGCTGCCAGAGAACTGCCGGCCCGTCCNGGCCCGATGATCCGTACCCGTCGCATGGCGATCGCCGTCAGGGTACCGGCGGGCCGAGCGGGCCGATCCTGACCACGCCCTCCGANCCGCTCCCNGCCGGGACCTCCACAACCAGNTCGGGGGCCAGGTCCCGCAACGGCACGAGGACGAAGGCCCGCTCGGACATCCGGGGATGCGGCACGACNAGGTCAGGCTCGTCGACCGTCGACCCGTCGATCCAGAGCACGTCCACGTCNAGGGTGCGCGGCCCCCACCGCTCCTNCCGGACCCGCCCGGCAGCGGATTCGCANGCCTGCGCCGAGCGGAGCAGTTGACGGGCTCCTGCCGAGGTGTGGAGTTCGACGACGCAGTTCAGGTACGGACCCTGCTCGGGGCCCCCGACCGGTGTCGTCTCGTAGACGGGCGAGACGGCCACCACGTCCGGCAGGGCCGCCACGGCCGCCCGCAGGTACCCGAGGCGGTCTCCCAGGTTCGATCCCAGGCCGAGGAAGGCCCGACGACGGGCCGCCTTCATGCCCGCCGATGAATCCGGACGCCGCTGGTGCCGAGCGCCTCGGCGACCGGTGGCCGCAGCTTGTGCACCACNACGGTCACGGCCTCGANCCGGTCCACGGCCAGGACCGCCTCGGCNACCCGGCCGGCGAACCGCTCGAGGAGCGAGAAGCGCTCAGCGGCGGCNATCCCGGCGACGAGCNCGCAGAGCGCCCCNTAGTCGACCGTGTCCGNCAGGTCGTCGCTGACGGCCGCCGCCGCCAGGTCGATGTGGACGTCGAGGTCGAAGGCGAACGGCTGGCGACGGGNGGTCTCCTCGGGCAGCACGCCACAGAAGGCGGAGACCCGCAGGTCCCGAAGCTCGATGACGTCGTCCGACACGTCCGTCACGCGTCGTCGCCCTCATCGTCCGGGGCGCCCCTGGCCTGCACCGCCTGCTCGATGATCTGGCGCCCCGGGCTGTCGAGCCGGCGCTCGAGCAGGCGCTCGGTGACCGAGATGACCTGCGGGCCGTGGGGGATCAGGCCGCTCCACAGCAGATAGGCGCCCATGAGCCCACAGACGACGTCGTTGAGTTCGTTCCGGTGCACGATCACCCGTTGGCCCTCGGCGGTGAACTCGACCAGTTCGTCAAGCACCTCGACGAGGCGTTCGGAGCCCTCCTCAGGACCGCCATAGGGAACCTGGGCCCACTTGACGGTGAGGTCCTCGTAGTTGTGCAGGTTGTGTTCACTCCCCAGGAGCGAGATGACGAGGTCGAAGTCGTTCTCGCGCAGCCAGATGATCTCCTCCTTGCGGCGCACCTTGCGATGGCTGGCGCCGCAGCCACCGGGGCGCTCACAGACNGCGAGGCGGTCCGTGATGATCCACTTGAACCCGCGGGGCACAATGCCCCGAGCCCACTTTCCTCTCATCGGACCTCACGCTCGTCGAAGGGCCGGTCACCCGGCCGTGTGCCCTGCATGATGCCGGNCGNAACCCTCATCCAACCACCTGTGCGGCCTGAACTGTGGAGCGGACGTCGTGGGCCCGCANGATCTGGACGCCGNTGCGGAACGCCCACGTGGCGACGGCNACCGACGCCTCGCGNCGGTCGTCGGGGAGCGTCAGGCCGTCNAGGCCGTCGCTGGCCGCCGTCAACTCGCCCAGGAACCGCTTGCGACTGGCCCCCACGATGACCGGCCACCCGGTGTCGACAAGCACGTCCAGGCCGGCCAGCAGTTCGAGATTGTGGCGGGTGGTCTTGCCGAAGCCGATCCCCGGGTCGATCCAGACCTCGGTGGCGCCCGCCTCGACAGCCCGCTCGGCCCGCTCCACGAGGAAGTCGCGGACCTCGGCCACCACGTCCGCGTAGACGGGCTCGTCCTGCATCGTTCGGGGGTCGCCACGCATGTGCATGGCGACCCAGCCGACACCCAGGTCCGCNGCCACGTCGCCGAGGCTCGCACTGACGTCGTTGACGATCGTGGCCCCGGCCGTGACGGCGNCCCGGGCGACCTCGGCGTGGCGCGTGTCGATCGAGACGCGCACGTCGCCCGCCAGCCCGGCCACGACGGGCACGACCCGCCTGGCCTCCTCGACGGGNCCGACCGGATNGGCCCCGGGACGGGTCGACTCNCCACCCACGTCGACGATGGCGGCGCCCTCNTCGATCAGGCGGTGGCCGTGCTCGATNGCCGCCTCGTGGTCGAGGAAGCGNCCGCCGTCGGAGAAGGAGTCGGGCGTGACGTTGAGGACGCCCATGACGGCACCCGGTCCGTCCACTGGGGCACCATCGGGGGAACGGNCCATGTCGGCCCGATTCGGGCTCAGNGCCGACCCTGCTCGATGNAGCGCATGGCCTCGAGACGGGTGGAGACCTCGGCCCGGAACACACCGTGCACCGCCGAGGTGACGGTGACCGAACCGGGCTTTGCCACGCCACGCATCGACATGCAGAGGTGCTCGGCCTCAATGACGACAAGCGTCCCCTGCGGGTCGAGGGTTCGCTGGATGGCGCTNGCGACCTGTGANGTGAGGCGCTCCTGAACCTGAGGGCGCTTGGAGTAGCCGTCGACGAGGCGGACGAGCTTCGAGAGTCCGGTGACCATGCCCCCCTTCTGCGGGATGTAGGCCACATGCGCCCGTCCGATGAACGGCAACAGGTGGTGTTCGCAGAGCGAGTAGAGGGGGATGTCGCGAACCATCACCATCTCGTCGTGCTCGACGTCGAATGTTCTGACGAGGTGGACGTCCGGGTCCTCGTGNATACCGCTGCACACCTCGGCGTACATGCGCGCCACCCNGGCGGGGGTCTCCCGGAGGCCGTCGCGATCGACGTCCTCGCCGATGGCCTCGAGGATCTCGTGGACGGCTGCCTCGATGCGTCCAAGGTCGACTTCGAAGTCGTCGCTCACGTGTCGGAACCCTCCTGTGCGTCCTGGTCGAGCACCCGGATCTCGGTCAGGTTCCGGTAGCGCTCTGCCACATCGAGTCCGTAGCCCACGAGGAAGTCGTCGGGCACCCGGAAGCCCACGTACCGCAACAAGGACTTGTCGTAGTCGTCGCTGTCGCGAACCAGCAGGGCGCAGACCTCGAGGCTGGCGGGGNTACGGGACATCAGGTTCTTCCGTAGATAGCTGAGGGTGAGCCCGCTGTCGACGATGTCCTCGACGAGGATGACGTCGCGGTCGGCCAGGTCGAGGTCGAGGTCCTTCACNATGCGCACCACGCCCGACGACCGGGTCGAGTGCCCGTAGGAGGACACCGCCATGAAGTCGAATTCGACGGGCAGGTCCACGNCACGGGCCAGGTCGCTCATGAACATGAAGGCGCCCTTGAGCACCCCGATCAGCAACGGTGCACGTCCGGCATAGTCGACGGTGATCGAGGCGCCGAGTTCGCGCACCCNTGCAGCCAGTTCCTCTTCNGAGATGAGGACACGCCCCGGCACGAGGGAATCCGAGGAGGCGCTACCCATGGAGTGCGACCCTAGCGGCAGCCATCGATGTGCCCGCCCTCCGGAAGCGGCCGCAGCCGACCCCGTGAGCGCTCGATGCGCAGCCCNCCGGNCACCTCGGTCGCACGGACCANNCCNNCCGCCACGTCGAACACCCGGTCGATGGCGGCGGCATCGGGTGGCCGTCCGCCGAGCAGGCCGGTGAGCCAGCCGCGCAGCGCCANGCGGGCCAGTTCGGGCGACAGCANGGCCAGCGTCCGGGCATCGGTCGGGTCNATGTCCGCGATGAGTGCNTCGAGCAACACCACGGCCTCTCCGGCCAGNCCGGCGTGTCGGGCCANCAGCGGCACCGGATCGCGGTCGGAGACCTCGGCGAGGAGGGGCANCACCTCATTGCGGATGCGATTGCGGACGAACCGGGGGTCGNCGTTCATCGGGTCGTCGAGCGGCTCNAGCCCGCAGGCGACACAGANGGCCCGGGTCTCGCTGCGCCGCAGCCCCAGCAGCGGCCGTCGGCCCGGATCGCCGATTCCGGCAGAACCATGGANGCCNGATCCGCGCAGGAGGTTGAGCAGAACCGTCTCGGCCTGGTCGTCGGCCGTGTGCCCGGTGAGCACGCCGTCGGGCAGGGCGTCGAGGCGGGCCTCNCGTGCCCGGGCCTCGAGGTTCGGACCGTCGCCGACCATGGCGGTGACCGATACTGCTGCTGCTCCCAGTGAGTCGGCGACCACCGCCACCCGTTCACCCTCCGCGTCCGAGCCGGGCCTGAGCCCNTGGTCGACGTGCCAGGCGGTGACCATCAGTCCCGCCTCGACGGCCAGCACGAGCAGCGCCAACGAGTCGGGGCCACCCGACACCGCACAGTCGACTGTGGNCCCCGGCGACGGGAACGNACAGCGGGCGAGAAGNTCGGCCGCTTCCATCAGGTGGTNGGGGTGGCCATGCGCTCGAAATCCATCAGNTGGCCAGCGAGGCAATGCGCTCGATCCAACGGGACGGTTCGCCGATCTCGGCCCGGTCGGGCAGGTTGTCCGGTCCCTCCCAGGCCCGGTCCAGTAGCGCCGTGCCGCCCTCGGCCTCGACGGCGGCGATGAAGGCCTCGCCCTGTGCGTACTGCGCCANCTTCGCCTCGAGGCCGATCAACTTCTGGACCAGTCGGACGATCCCGGTGGCCGAGCGGCGGCGATCACGAATCACCCGGGCGAAGCGGTCGGCTCCCTGCACGTGGCCTGCTCCAGCCCGGTCCATCGTGACGTCGCCGTGGCCCTCNAGGAGGCTCATGAGCCCNGTGATNCGGTCGAGGGCCTGCTGTTGTTCCGGTCCGACGACNGCNTCGAGCAGTCCGGCNCCCTCCGATCGGCCGATGCCGCCGCGCCTCGAGGCAAGGCTGCGGAGGCGGTCGATCAGCGNTTCGTCCTCGGGGTCGTCGATGTCGAGGAGCGATTCGACGAGGCCCAGGTAGTGCCCGCGCATCCAGGGCACACCCGTGAACTGNGCCCTGTGCGTGACCTCGTGGAGGGCCAGCCAAAGNCGGAAGTCGCCGGGCGGNAAGGCGTAGCGGCGTTCGATCGCCACCACGTTGGGGCCCACGTAGTAGACGAGGTCCTGGTCCTCGGCGGACTCGTCCTCGAGGACGAGCAGGTCGTACTGGCCGAGCACCCGGGTCGACATCCAGCCGAGTACGGCGCCCAGTTCGGCTCCGCTGAACCGCGTGGTGAGTGGGGCCAGCGAACCGGTCGGCCGTTCCGCCATCCGGTCCAGCATCGGACGGAGCAGCCGTTGGAACGACGCCAGGTTCGCCCGGATCCAGTCGCTCCGATCGACCACCCGGGCGCGGGCCGACCCGTGGAGCGGGACGAGGCCGGTGGTCTCGGCGACGAGCTGCTCGGCGAGGGCAGTGTGGCGGCCGAAGTCGTCGGCGAGGTCGGGACGCTCGTGGGCACGGGCGAAGGGCGCCCGGTCGGCNATCCGGATCGCGACCCTCTCCGCCANCTCCCAGTCGACGGGNGGGTTGGGGCGGGACGCCATGTGGCGCTGCTCCCGGTCGGCGGGACTAGCGCCGGGGGTACCGGGTGGAGGAGACCTTCTGGAAGTAGCCGACCAGGGTGGCGATGCAGAGTGCGACGCCACCGGCCACGAGGGGAACGGCCAACCAGTAGTGCCAGATCACGCCGGCGAGAACGATCATGGCGGGCATCCTAGGGGTTCGGTCGGAACGCGACCCACCTGCAGAGGGGGCCGTCCCGACGGGNGTCGGTAGCGAGCCCGCGCGGGGAATCGAACCCCGGACCTGCTCATTACGAGTGAGCCGCTCTTCCGACTGAGCTACACGGGCGCAGCCTGCAAGCGTAGCGAGGCGCCCGTGGCGTCCGGTCGTGGGTATCGGCCCCGCTCAGGCCCGTTCGAGGGGGGCCCAGGCCAGGAGCAGGCGCTTCTCCCCGACCGANGGAAAGCGCACGACGGCCTCGCTGCGATCGCCCTCACCGGACACCGACTCCACGATGCCCTCGCCCCAGGCACCNTGGACGACGCGTTCACCGACATCGAGNCCGAGTTCGTGGGCNCCGCCCCGGGAAGGGCCCGNCGNTGAGCCAGCGCCGATGATGGATCCCGCCGGATCGTCANCGCCGGACGACACGACCACCTGCGAGCCGGTGTCGGCGTCGGACCACTGGTCGGTTCGTTCGCGGCGACGNTCCGAACGGCTGCCCCAGCCGCTGTCGCGGGGGCGACGCACCTTGCGGCTGTCCTCGGACTCGACGATGAGCCCGTCGGGGATCTCGTCGAGGAAGCGACTGGGCGGGTTGTACTGGGTGGAGCCGTGNAGCATCCGGGACCAGGCGTGGCTGACGTGGAGNNGTTCGCGNGCCCGGGTGATGCCCACATAGGCGAGGCGCCGCTCCTCCTCCAGTTGCTTCGGATCGCTGAGCGCCCGTAGNTGGGGNAACACGCCCTCCTCGACGCCTGTGAGGAACACCACCGGGAACTCGAGGCCCTTGGCGGCGTGCAGGGTCATGAGGAGCACCTGGCCCTCGTCCTNGACCACGCCGTCCCCAGCGCCTTCGCCGGNGTCGGGCAACTGGTCGGTGTCGGCCACCAGGCCCACCTGTTCGAGGTACTCGTCGACCGTGTCGAACTCGGAGGCGACCCCGATGAGCTCGGCCAGGTTCTCGAGCCGGCCCTCGGCCTCGATGGTGCGCTCGGCCCGCAACTCGTCGCGGTAGCCGGAGGCATCGAGTGCGACCTCGAGCACGGTGGCCGGTCCGTCGTCGACCCGGCCGTTGAGGGTGTCGAGCAGGTCGAGGAACGACCGGATGCCGCCGACGGCCCGGCCCGACACGCCGGCCTCCTCGGCGTGGTGCAGTGCTTCGACGAAGCCGACACCCGCCTGGCCGGCCCAGGCGTCGACCCTGGCGATCGAAGTATCGCCGACGCCTCGCCTGGGAACGTTCAGGATCCGCCGGGCGGCCACCTCGTCNGCCGGGTTGGCGGCGAGGCGCAGGTGGGCCAACGCGTCGCGGACCTCGCGGCGGTCGTAGAAGCGNGTGCCGCCGATCACCCGGTACGGCACCCCGAACCGGACGAGCTGCTCCTCGATGGCCCGGCTCTGGGCATTGGTGCGGTAGAAGACCGCCATCTCGGGCCAGCGGTACCGGCCGCCGTCGTGGAAGCCGGCGAGGCGGCGGGTGATCCAACGGGCCTCGTCGTCCTCGTCGTCGGCCCGGTAGCGGACGATGCGCTCTCCACGGCCGGCGGCGGTCCAGAGTTCCTTGGGCGTCCGGCCCTCGTTCCTCGTGATGACGGCGTTGGCGGCATCGAGGATGGTCTGTGTGGAGCGGTAGTTCTGGTCGAGGACGATGACGGTGGCATCGGGGAAGGCCTGCTCGAACTCGAGGATGTTGCGGATGTCGGCGCCGCGGAACTGGTAGATCGACTGGTCGCTGTCACCGACCACGCAGACGTTGCGATGCTCCTCGCCGAGCAGCAGCACGAGCTCGTTCTGGACGGNGTTGGTGTCCTGGTACTCGTCGACGAGCACGTGCTCGAATCGGCGCCGGTGGTCGGCGAGCACCTCCGGGTGCTCGCGCAGCAGGCGCACGGCGTTNCCGAGCAGGTCGTCGAAGTCCATGGCCCCTGCCCCCTGCAGGCGCTCCTGGTACAACGCGAACACCTCGGCCAGGCGTGCCTCGTGCGGTCCGGTCGCCCNGTCGGCGTACTGCGAGGCGGTGAGNCCCTCGTTCTTGGCCGACGAGAGCGCCGCCTGGATTCCGCGGGCCGGGAACCGCTTGNCGTCGAGCCCGAGGTCGCGCAGCACATGGCCGACAAGGCGCACGCTGTCNCCCTGGTCGTAGATGCTGAACCGGGACGGGTAGCCGATGCGCTCGGCATCNCGGCGCAGGATCCGGACGCAGGCCGAGTGGAAGGTCGACACCCACATGCGGTGGGCGACGTCGCCCACCAACTCGGCAACCCGCTCCTTCATCTCGCCGGCGGCCTTGTTGGTGAAGGTGATGGCGAGGATGCCGAACGGCGACACCCCCCGGTCGACGATCAGGTGGGCGATGCGACGGGTGAGCACCCGGGTCTTGCCGGAACCGGCGCCGGCGACGATCAGGAGCGGTCCCGAGGGGTGCGTGACGGCGTCGAGTTGTGCGGGGTTCAGGNCTTCATCGATCTGCGNCTCCATCGGCGGGCACCCTACCGGCGCACNGTGACCGGGACCGGGGCCTTGAGTAGGGTTCGCAGCCATGACACGGGCCTTCCGCTTCTCCGTCTCGGCCGCCGCTCCCCGTCCCGCTGCCGAGTGGCGAGAACTGGGTCGTCGCGCCGAGGACCTCGGGTTCTCGACGCTGTCGATGCCCGACCACCTCGANGCCGAGATGGCACCCCTCATCGCCCTGGCGGTCACGGCCGAGGCCACCCGCAACCTNCGCCTCGCCACGCTCGTNCTCGGCAACGACTACCGCAACCCGGCGTTCCTGCACAAGCAGGCGGCNACCCTCGACCTGCTCTCCGACGGCCGCCTCGAGTTGGGCATCGGCGCCGGCTGGCAGTCGTCCGACTATGAGCGGGCCGGGATCGGGATGGACGGNCCGGGCCTGCGGATCGAACGCCTGGCCGAGGCCATCACCGTGCTCAAGGGCCTGTTCGCCGAGGGTCCATTCGACTTCGCCGGCGACCACTACACGATCAGCGGCCTCGACGGACAGCCCGAGTGCATCCAGAAGCCGCACCCCCCGTTCATCATCGCCGGTGGCGGCCGCCGGGTGCTGTCCCTCGCCGCCNGCGANGCGGACATCGTCGGCCTCAACGCCAACATGTATGCCGGGGTGATCGACCAGCGGGCCGGACCCAGCGCCACCCCCGCGGCGACCGACGAGAAGTTGGNCTGGATCCGCGAGGCGGCCGGTGGNCGCTTCGACGNCCTCGAACTCCAGACCCGGGTTCACATCGCCACCATCACCGACGATCCGGAGTCGATTGCNAACCTCATGGCGCCTGCGCTCGGCATCGACCCGGANGAGGCCCTGGCATCCCCGCACGTCCTGGCGGGCTCGGTCGGACAGTGCGTCGAGACCGTGTTGATGTGGCGGGANCGGTGGGGGCTCTCCTACATCGGCATCAGCGAGGACGCCATGATCGAGTTCGCCCCGGTGGTTGAGGCCCTGGCGGGCGTCTAGCCCACTCCCTTCCCCTACCAGAGCTGGTCCGTGTAGTTGTCGGTCCCTACGACCGTCCGNAAGAAAGGCGCCGCAGACGTGACCCGGCCGAGGCCCGACGCCTCAACCCGGGTTCCGTACCCCACGAAGCGGTCCCAGCAGGTTCGAGGGTCGTCCTCCAGGAAGAAGACCTGCAGGATCGACCGGTCGTTGAGGGGCGGCGAGCCNAGATCCATCGGAGCGTTGCTGGTCATGTCGTCGCGGGGCACGGCGGTCCAGGCCGAACACGAGGCGACCGGCCCCNCCTCGAACACCGGGGGAAGGCCCTCGGAGGCCAGCCAGGCNTCCAGGTCAGCCTGCTCGACGCCGTCCGNCCGCTCGACCGCGACCGATGCGATCCCGGCGTAGTGGTGGTCGAGCGCCACCTCGACGGGNACGGGATCGTCGTCGCGGTAGTGGTCTGCGTGGTGCAGGTAGAGGACGGTGTGGGCNTGGGTGCGCTCGTTGAATCCCCGGCCGGCCNTNTAGAGCTTGACCACCTGGTCGGCGCCCCACGCGAAGTGNTCGCCGTGGTGGCCGGCCTCGACCCAGTAGATCGCCACGTAGGAACCNCGGTCGACGGGGTCGTTGACGGAGTTCCCCTCGACCGGGAACCGCATGTCCTTCAACTCGCGCGTGGCGACCCAGCGGCTCCCGGCGAAGCACCAGGGGCCGGTCATGCAGCCGCCGTAGAAGTGGTCCCGCTCGTACCAGCGGTTGTAGGCGACCTCGTGTCCNTCGTGGGGGTCGACGAGCGTGTACAACATGCTGCCGACCTTGATCGGATAATCGGGCGGGGCCATGGGCGCTCCTCGTGGACGANGCGTGCGTACCAGACTGCGTCCCGGCGCNATGGNGGCGCAAACCGCCTCAGCGGCGGTCGATCAGGATGGTGGCCGTTCCCCGGCCGATCCGGCCCTCGAGGTCGTAGAGGACCGCCTCGGACAGGCCGATTCCGTCGCCGACGTTCTTGTGGAGACCCCGTAGGCCGATCCACTCCCCGACCGGGTCCCGGAACGTGTGGAGATCGAGGTCGACGTTGACCGTCAGCCACTCGCTGGGGTCGAGGTGGCTGGCGACCATGCTGAGCATGTCGGCCACGGCGGCCATCCGCACGTAGGGCGAGGTCGGGATCCCGGCCACGAACTGCCGATACATCCGCAGCCACAGCAGGCCGGGAGCGCCGGTGCGAAACTCACCTCCGGGACGGCGCAGTTCGACGCCGTGAAGGAACCCCGGAATGCCGGTCCCCGGCATGGTGAGGGTCGCCGACTCGTCGGGCAGCGGCGGCGGCTCGTCCTCGTCGTGGCGCATGAGATCTTCGTCGAAGGGTGTCGCCGAGTCGCTGACGCGGAGTCGGACCGTCATCGACCGAGCCACCTCCCGGTCCCCGTCGAACAGCGAGGCGCGGACGACCTGNAGTCGTCGACCNTCGCGCACCACCTCGGTCTCGCCCCGTAGCGGGCGCATCGGCGCTCCGCGCATGAGTTCGACGGTGTGCCGACAGANGCGCATGGGGACAACTGTCGGGACCCCTTCGACCAGGTGGGCGAGGATCCCGGCCACCGACCCGCCGTGCTGCTCGTCGGGACTCCACGGCCCTCCGGCCAGCGGGAGGGGCAGCACCANATCGCCGTCGACCTCGAAGAATGCGCGGTCGTCTGGGCCGGAGGTGGGGTTCGTCACCGGGGAGTTGCTAGGCGCCGCGGCCGAGCAGTGCCAAGAGGCGCACNCCTGCCGGGGAATCGTCGGGGGGCAGNACCGGCTCGGCGAAAGACCTCCCGCGGGCGTCNNCCCCGGTGAGGAGCTCGGCCAGGGGCAGCCAGAAGTCGAGNCAGCGGACGGCGAGGCCCTCGGGCAGCTCGATGTCGGTGCCGCAGGCCCGGGCCAGGTCCCAGGCGTGGACCAGGTTGTCGGTGATGCGGAAGCCGACGATCATCGAACCCGTGAGGTCGCCGGCATGGTGGGCGTGCACGGCGTCGAGCACGCCGTCTGCGGCGGCGGCATCGAGGGCGCCGACNGCTGTCCCCCGCCACGTCGCCATGGGGNTCGGGCCGAGAACCGAGGTGTCGACCTCGGCGATGGGCACTCCCCCTTCGCCACGGAACAGGGCGGCGACCAGGAACTCNCCGACGATCAGGTGGGCGACGAGCGAGCGCACGTCCCAGTCGTCGCATGGCGTGGAGTTGGCCCAGTCGTCGTCACCGACCANCGACAGGCGCTCGCCGAACAGGGCGGCAGCCTGCCGGTAGTCGTCCAGCAGGTCGAAGGCGCCTACTCCCATTCGATGGTNCCGGGAGGCTTGGACGTGATGTCGTAGGCGACGCGGTTGACCCCGTCGACCTCGTTGATGATCCGGCTGGAGAGCGTCTCGAGCAGGTCGTGCGGGAGCCGGGCCCAGTCGGCGGTCATGGCGTCCTCGCTCGTGACGGCCCNGATGATGATGGGCCAGCCGTAGGTGCGCTCGTCACCCATCACGCCGACAGAGCGNATGTCGGCCAGCACGGCGAACGACTGCCAGATCTCGCGNTCGAGGCCGGCGTTGCCNATCTCGTCGCGGACGATCAGGTCGGCGGCCTGGAGGGTGGCGACCTTGTCGGGCGTGACCTCGCCGATGATGCGCACGCCGAGACCGGGGCCGGGGAACGGCTGGCGCCAGACGATCTCGTCGGGGAGNCCCAGCTCGGAGCCGACGGCCCGTACCTCGTCCTTGAACAGGTTGCGCAACGGTTCGACCAGTTCGAANTCGAGGTCCTCGGGTAGGCCGCCCACATTGTGGTGGCTCTTGATCCTGGCNGCGTCCCTGGTGCCCGACTCGATGACGTCGGGATAGAGGGTGCCCTGGACGAGGAACCGGGCGTCNTCGATGCCGCCCGAGGCGTCCTCGAAGACCCGGATGAACAGCTCGCCGATGGCCTTGCGCTTCTCCTCGGGGTCGGTGACCCCGGCGAGGCGTTCGAAGAATCGGTCGGCGGCCCGGACGTGGATGAGCTCGATGCCCTGGTGCCGCTGGAAGGTCTCGACGACCTGTTCGCCCTCGCCGGCGCGCATGAGGCCGGTGTCGACGAACACGCAGGTGAGCTGNGGGCCGATTGCCTCGTGCACGAGGGCGGCGGCGACGGCGGAGTCGACACCACCGGAGAGCCCGCAGATGGCGCGGTGGNTGCCGATCTGGGCGCGTATGGCAGCGACCGACGACTCGATGACCGAGGTCATGGTCCAGTCGCCGGCNNNACCGCACACNTCGGTCAGGAAGCGCTCCAGGATGCCCTGCCCACACGGGGTGTGGTGCACCTCGGGATGGAACTGCACGCCGTAGAGGCCCCGCTCCGGTGCCTCGAANGCCGCCACGGGTGCGTCAGGCGACGAAGCGGTGGTGTGGGCNCCATCGGGGCCGTCGGTGATGGCGTCGAAGTGGCTCATCCAGACCGGCTGCGTTCCNGCTCCGGCGTCGGCCAGCAGGNTGCCGGGATCGGACACCGTGAGCTCGGTGCGGCCGTACTCGCCCCGCTCGTTACGGCCCACNTTGCCGCCGCACTGGTGGGCGATGAGTTGGGCGCCGTAGCAGATCCCGAGGANCGGCACCCCGAGCTCGTAGACGCCGGGNTCNATGCGGGGGGCGCCTTCGACGTGGACGGATGCCGGTCCCCCNGAGAAGATGATCCCGGTTGGCTGCCGTTGCGCGAACTCGGCGGNGGTCAGGTCGTGGGGAACGATCTCGCTGAAGACNCTGGCCTCGCGCACCCGTCGTGCGATCAGCTGGGCGTACTGCGCGCCGAAGTCGACNACGAGGACGCGGTCGCTGGCAACGGCGGCGCCACTTGAGACGGTGGGCATGTGCTGGGCAGGTCCCGGGCGCTAGTGGCCCATNCCCACGCCCTGGGCCTTCTGAAGCGACTTGCCCTCGGTCTGGAGGGCGGGGGCCACCATGACCTCTGCCTTCTGGAACTCCTTGATGTCGANGTAGCCGCAGGTGGCCATCGACGTGCGGAGTGCCCCGAACAGGTTGAGGCGNCCGTCGTTCTCGTGGGCCGGGCCGAGGAGGATCTCCTCGAGCGTGCCCCGGACGACGGTCTGGACCCGGGCGCCCCGCGGGAGGGTCGGATGNAAGGTCGCCATGCCCCAGTGGTAGCCCTGCCCGGGCGCCTCGGCAGCCGCCGCAAGCGGNGAGCCGATCATGACGGCGTCGGCGCCGCAGACGATGGCCTTGGAGATGTCACCACCGGTGGCCATGCCGCCGTCGGCGATGACCTGGCAGTAGACGCCCGTCTCGTCGAGGTGGCGCATGCGGGCCGCCCGGACGTCGGCGATGGCGGTGGCCTGCGGGACGCCGATGCCGAGAACGCCCCGGGTGGTGCAGGCGTGGCCGGGGCCCACGCCCACGAGGATCCCGGCGGCACCCGTGCGCATGAGGTGGAGGGCGGCCTTGTAGGTGGAGCAGCCGCCGACGANCACGGGGATGTCGAGGCTGCGGATGAAGGTCTTGAGGTTGAGGGGCTCGACGGAGGTCGAGACGTGTTCGGCGGATACCACGGTGCCCTGGATGACGAGGATGTCGAGCTCACCCTCGAGGATGTGGGGCAGCAACGCCTCGGTGCGCTGAGGCGTGACCGAGGCACAGGACACGACGCCGGCCTCGTTGATCTCGCGAATGCGCTGCGTGACGAGTTCGGGCCGNACNGGCTCCTGNTAGAGCTCCTGCATCCGTTGGGTGGCCTTCTCGGTGGGCTGTGAGGCGATCTCTGCGAGNACGCCGTCGGCGTCCTCGAAGCGGGTCCAGAGGCCCTCGAGGTTGAGCACCCCGACGCCGCCGAGGCGGCCNATCTCGATGGCGGTGGCGGGACTGACCACGCCGTCCATGGCCGATGCCATGAGTGGCAGGTCGAATCGATAGGCGTCGATCTGCCAGGTGATGTCGACGTCCTCGGGGTCCCTCGTACGGCGACTGGGGAGAATGGCGATGTCGTCGAACCCGTACGCCCGGCGGCCGCTCTTGCCCAGTCCGATCTCAATCTCCAGCATGCCCTGACCCCTTGCTNGCTCCCGTGGGAGACCGTGAGCCTAGCGNTNCNGACGCCGGCCCGAGTGAGGGNCGTGGCCGNCTCGGAGGGANCGGGTCACGCCAGCGAGTCGAACAGGTCGCCCAGGCGTTCGACGTGTTCNGCGGTGGTCCAGGTNCCNCCGACGGCGACCCGCAGGACGTACCGGCCGTCGAGTTTCGTGTGGGTGAGGAAGGCCTCGCCGGAGGCGTTGACGGCGGCGTGGAGCGCCTCGGTGGCCTCNTCGCCGTCNACGTGGCGCAGGCAGACCAGCGCCAACGACCGGGGGGCGGCCAGATCGAGCCGGGGGTTGACGTCGATGCGCTCCGCGAGGGCAGTGGCAGCCGCGACATGGTGGCGGATATGGGCCCGAAGCCCCTCGGCGCCGTAGCTGCGCAACACGAACCAGAGCTTNAGCGACCGGAACCTCCGGCCCAGGGGGACCTGCCAATCGCGGTAGTCGATGACCTCACCGGCGTCGCTGGCAGCGTTGCGGAGGTACTCGGGNAGGATCGAGAGCGACTCGAGCAGCGGACCCCGGTCGGCGACGTAGAAGGCGGTGCAGTCGAAGTTGGTNAGCAGCCACTTGTGCGGGTTGAAGCAGTAGCTGTCGGCCCGGTCGAGGCCGTCGAGCAGNTGCTGGAACTCGGGGCACACCGCTGCCGATCCGGCCCAGGCGGCGTCGACGTGGAGCCAGGCGCCGGCAGCGGAGGCNACCTCGGCGATGGCCGGAAGCGGGTCGATGGCGCCCGAGGAGGTGGTGCCGACCGTGGCGACGACGACGCACGGCACCAGCCCTGCCTCCCGGTCGGCTGCGATGGCGGCGGCAAGGGCCACCGGATCCATGGCATGGTCCGCNTCGGTGGCGATCGACCGNAGTTGGTCGGCGGCGAATCCCGCCACGCGCACACCCTTCTCTACCGACGAGTGGGCCTGCGAGGACGTGTAGGCCACGAGGTTCGAGAGGACGGCGGCCCCGCCGCTGCGGTCGCGGGCAGCGAGGATGGCGCANAACGTGGCCGACGANGCCGAGTCCTGGATGACGCCGCCCCCCGGCCCGTCGGAGCCGAACCGGTCGGGCAGGCCGCAGAGGTCGACCAGCCANTCGAGGACGTGGGTCTCGAGCTCGGTACAGGCCGGACCGGTCGACCAGAGCATCCCCTGGGNGCCGAGGCCGGACGAGAGCAGGTCGCCGAGCACCGACGGCGGCGACGAGTTGCACGGGAAGTAGCCGTAGAAACCCGGGTGCTGCCACTGGGTGAGAGCAGGAGCGATCAGCTGATCGATGTCGTCGAGCAGCGCCTCGAACGGCTCGGCCACCTCGGGGGCGCGTGCCGGGAGCGAGGCCCTGACGTCGCCCGGCGCCACGTCCGGGATGATCGGCCGGTCGGAGATGCCGGCGAGAAAGTCGGCCAACCAGTCGANGGCGGCATGACCGGCCGCCCGGAACTCGTCGGGCGTCTGGTGTACCGGTGGGAGTGCGTCAGGCATCGGCGGGAACGTACCCCAGATCATCCTCGACGCCCAGTGCCAGACACAGCAGCTGTCGCAGGATCGCGGCCGTGGCACCCCACACGGTGTCGCCGACCAGTTCGAAGAACGAGATCCGCCAGGGTCCGCCCGGNAAGTCCCATTCCTCCTCCCGGTACACGCCGTCGAGCAGTAGTTCCGCCAGCGGGACGTGGAGGACCGCCTCGACCTCATCCGGGTTGGCGTCCAGGTCGGGGCGGCCGGGCAGCAGCGCCACGAAGGGGTGGATGATGCTGCCGCTNCCGACGGTGGTCAGCAGGTCGAGGCGCCCGACGAGGCTGGGGGTCGTCGGGTCGAGTGCAGTCTCCTCATGGGCCTCGCGNAGGGCGGTGGCCCAGAGGTCCGAGTCNTCGGGGTCGTGGCGACCCCCGGGGAAGCTCACCTCGTGGCTGTGNGAGGCCAGACGGGGCGAACGGCGGGTGAGTACCACGTGGGGGCCGTCGTCGTCGTAGATGGCGATGAGAACGCCCGCTGACCGTTCATCGCCGGTGTGCTGCCGGCCCCGGACCCCGGCCGGTTCACGGCCCTCGAGGACGGCGAGGAGNCGTTCAATCGTGATCGTGCGGTCGGCCANGCCGGTCCAGGGAGCCGGATCAGCGGGACGCCAGCCTGTCGGACGGGGAATGTGCTGCGGCCCGCCGCGGTCTCCGCGCAAGTCCGGAGTGGGGCTCACGCCTCATCCAGGTNGCCCAGCAGGTCGAGGAGACCGCCGTCGNCGAGGCCCTGCGCCACCTCGAGCGGCAGGACCTTGCCCCGCTCCCANCCCTGCCAGAGTTCGGCCAGGTCNGTCGCACCGTCTCCGNCGGCGGCGAGCACCTCGGGGAGCCGGCCNGTCTTGAGGTTGGCCAGCATCCGCCCGGGCAGGGTCTCGCCCCGCACCCACTCGACGAACTGCCCCGCCAACTTCNCCGGGTNCGGCNCCGGGCGNGAGTTCTCCTCAGCGGCGGCGTCATCCATGNAGGNAGGGTACCGCCACCCCCGAAAACGACGGGAGCCGGGCCTTGCGGCCCGGCTCCACGTCGAGGNTCGCCTTCCGGAGAAGGCGGCTCCTACATCATGCCGCCCATGCCGCCCATGCCGCCCATGCCGCCCATGGGATCCATGCCGCCGCCGCCGGGCATTGCGCCGGCNGGCTCNGGCTTGTCGGNCACGAGCGCCTCGGTTGTCAACAGGAGCNCCGCGATCGACGCTGCGTTCTGCAGCGCNGCACGGGTCACCATGGCCGGATCGATGACGCCGGCTTCCACCAGGTCCTCGAGTTCGCCGGTGACGGCGTTGAGTCCGATGTTGCCGCTGGCCTTCTCGACCTCGCGCACCATGACAGCACCCTCGAGGCCGGCGTTGTCGGCGATCAGCCGTGCCGGGGCCTCCAGGGCCGCGTGCACGATGCGAGCACCGGTGGCCTCGTCGCCGGACAGGCCCTCGCCTGTCGCANCCACGGCCGCACGGGCCCGAAGCAGGGCGGTGCCACCACCGGCGACCACACCCTCCTCGATCGCTGCACGGGTCGCCGANAGGGCATCCTCGATGCGGTGCTTCTTTTCCTTGAGCTCCACCTCAGTGGCGGCACCGACCTGGACGAGGGCCACACCCCCGGCCAGNTTGGCGAGGCGCTCCTGGAGCTTCTCGCTGTCCCAGTCGGAGTCGGTGTTCTCGATCTCGGCCTTGATCTGGTTGATCCGGCCCTCGACCTCGGAGGACTCACCGGCACCCTCGACGATGGTGGTGTCGTCCTTGGTGACGACCACCTTGCGGGCGCTGCCCAGCATGTCGAGCGTGACTGCATCCAGCTTGAGGCCGACCTCCTCGGCGATGACCTGGCCACCCGTAAGGGTCGCCATGTCCTGGAGCATCGCCTTGCGACGCTCGCCGAAGCCGGGGGCCTTGAGGGCCACCGAGCTGAAGGTGCCACGGATCCGGTTGACGACCAGCGTGGCCAGGGCCTCGCCCTCGACGTCCTCGGCGATGATCAGCAGCGGGCGACCCGACTGCATGACCTTCTCGAGCACCGGCAGCATGTCCTGGACCGAGGTGATCTTGCCCTGGTTGAGCAGGATGTACGGATTCTCGAGGACCGCCTCCTGGCGTTCCGGGTCCGTCACGAAGTACGGCGACAGGTAGCCCTTGTCGAACTGCATGCCCTCNACGAATTCGAGGTCCATNCCGAACGTGTTCGACTCCTCGACCGTGACCACGCCGTCCTTGCCCACCTTGTCGATTGCCTCGGCGATGATCGCTCCGATCTCGACGTCGGCTGCCGAAATGGCGGCCACGTTGGCGATCTGGTCCTTGGAGTCGTCGACGCGCACGGCCTGGTCGGCGACGGCGTCGACGGCCGCACGCACGGCCTGCTCGATGCCCCGCTTGAGGCCGATCGGGTTGGCCCCGGCAGCCACGTTGCGCAGGCCCTCGCGGACCAGCGCCTGGGCCAACACCGTGGCGGTGGTGGTGCCGTCGCCGGCGATGTCGTTGGTCTTGGTCGCGACCTCCTTCACCAGCTGGGCGCCCATGTTCTCGAAGGCGTCCTCGAGTTCGACCTCGCGGGCGATCGAGACNCCGTCATTGGTGATGGTGGGTGCGCCGAATTTCTTGTCGAGGACGACGTTGCGGCCGCGTGGGCCGAGCGTCACCTTGACTGCATCGGCCAGCTTGTTGACGCCGGCCTCCAGGCCGCGGCGGGCCTCTTCGTTNAATGAGAGGATCTTTGCCATCGGGCGCCTACTTGACGAGGGCGAGNACGTCGCGGGCNTTGAGGATCAGGAGATCCTCGCCTTCGACCGTAATCTCGGTCCCGCCGTACTTGCTGTAGACGACGGTGTCGCCGACGGCGACGTCCATCGGCACGATCTCACCGGTGTTGTCGGAGCGGCGNCCGGGGCCGACGGCCAGGACGTCGCCCTGCTGGGGCTTCTCCTTGGCGGTGTCGGGGATNACCAGGCCGCTGGCCGTGGTGGCCTCGGACTCGCTGGGGCGGACCACAATGCGGTCCTCCAGGGGCTGCAGGTTCATCGAACGCTTCTTCCCTCTTCGTGGATGGATTCACTGGTCGTGCACCCCNATCAGGGAGCACGCGTGGACGTCGAGCACGCTTGGCACTCTCAGTNGACGAGTGCCAACGATACGGTCGNCCCCGGGGCGTCCCAACGTGCAGGGCGGCTGATTTNCGCCCCACGCNACCGGNCGGAGGCCCTCAGTCGACGAGCGGCAGGCCCTGATTGGGGTCGGCACCGGTGTCGAGCGGGCTGGACCCGAAGAGCGACAGGCGCCACCAACCGGCAGCGGCCACCATGGCGGCGTTGTCGGTGCACATCGCACGCGAGGGCAGGAACGCCCGCACACCGAGGTCGCCACAGGTGTCGAGGAACCTCTCCCTCAGTCGGGAGTTGGCCGCCACGCCCCCACCGAGGCACATGCCCTTCGCCCCCGTGGCCTCGACCGCCCACCGGGCCTTGGTGACGAGGGCGTCCACAACCGCCTCCTGGAACGAGGCGGCCACGTCGGCCGTCGGGGCACNGGGCTCGTTGCGGACGTGGTTGACGACGGCCGTCTTGAGTCCNCTGAACGAAAAGGCNAANCGGCGATCNTCGGNCAGCGTGGAGGGGTTCTCCTGCACCATCGACCTGGGGTAGGCGAANGCGGACGGNTCGCCCTCGACGGCCAGTTCGTCGATCGCCGGGCCACCNGGATAGCCCAACCCGAGGTAGCGGGCCACCTTGTCGAAGGCCTCGCCGGCGGCGTCGTCGAGCGTGGAGCCCAAGAGGCGGTAGCGACAGTGGTCCTCCATGAGCACGAGCATCGTGTGGCCCCCCGACACCAGCAGGACCACGAGGGGCAGTTCGAGGTCGGGTTCCTCGAGGAACGAGGCGTAGAGGTGGGCCTCGAGGTGGTTCACGGACACGAACGGCACGTCCCACACCAGCGACAGGGCCTTTGCGGCGCTCACGCCGATCAGCAGCGACCCGGCCAGACCGGGGCCGGTGGTGGCGGCCACGGCATCGAGGTCTGCGCCCTCGGCGCCGGCGGAGANGAGTGCCTCTGCGATGACNGGCACCATCTGCTCGACNTGGGCCCGGCCGGCGATCTCGGGCACCACCCCGCCGAACNGGGCATGCCGCTCNACCTGNCTNCTNACCACCGACGAGCGCACGAGTTGCGCCCGTTCGACGACCGCAGCGGCCGTCTCGTCGCAGGAGGTCTCGATCCCCAGNACCACATCGCTCATGCCATGGCCCCCGCCTGCTCGGCCGCCTCGACCCGCCCGAGGAACGCCGGCTCGGCGATGTCGTGCACCCACATCACCAANGCATCCTCCGNTGTCTCGTCCTGGACGCCTGCGAAGTAGGCGGGCCGGACTCCCGCCGGTGCGAACCCGAAGCGNCGGTAGAGCTCGATGGCCCGCCGGTTCGACGAACGGACCTCGAGGGTCAGGGCGGCCAGCCCCCGTTCGACGGCGAACCGNCACAGGTNNCCGAGGAGCCGCCCGCCGGTCCCGGCGCCCTGTTCGTCGGGTCGCACGGACACGGTGGCGACGTGGCCCTCGTCGGCGACCACGGTCAGGGCGGCGTGGCCGACGATGTCGCCGTTGCGGTCGGCCACGACATGGTGCCACCGGTCGACGGCAGCCAGTTGGCCGACCAGGAAGTCNGGCGACCACGGGTCCGGATGGACCTGTCGGTCGATGTCCAGCACNGCCCCGGCGTCGGCCTCGAGCATGGGACGCAGCACCACTTCTGCGGCCACCGGGCGGCTGGAGGCACTCATGCGCCTCCCTCCCGGGTCGACCAGTTGATCTCGGCGTCGGGCTTGCGCAGGTACACCGGCTCGACCTCCCAGGGCTGTACGAACTCCTCGCGCATGGCCCGGGCGTGGGCCAACTGCACGAGCGAGCGCGCGCTGGGCTGGGCCAGCCCCTGCTCGGCCATCTCGATTCGGCGGATGTCGTGGAACGTGTCGGCATAGCGGAGCGCCCCGTCCCCGACCAGGAGCGNCGGCTCGTCGGCGACCTCGAGTTCGGCCGCCAGNTCGTCGGGCGTGCAGACGTTGNCCTCGCGGACCCGCTGGATGCCCCCCGGCACCTTCCGGAAGAGGGCCGTGAACAGTTCGCCGCGTCGGGCGTCGAGGGCCGTCACGATGAGCCGGCTGCTCCAGCGGGCGGGAAACGCCATCAGGTCGTGACTGGTGACCGGGATCATCGGCACGCCGAGGGCGTGGGACATGACGACGGCGGTCGCAATCCCCACCCGGAGCCCGGTGAACAGGCCGGGGCCGACGTCGACGGCCACCGCCCCGAGNTCGCTCAGTTNNATGCCCGCCTGCCCTCGCACGAAGTCGATCTGNGGGGCCAGGTTCTCNGCATGGCGACGACCCTTTCCGGCATGGGCCGAGGCCAGCACGCCCTCGTGGCCGCCGATGGCGCAGCCCACCTGGCTGCCGGCGCTCTCGATCCCGAGGATCAGCATGGGGCACCCCCCGCATCCCCCGGACCGCCGTCGGCCAGCCCGGCCAGGGCCGCCTCCCGGTCCCTCCACTCCGNGCCGACCGCCCGGAACTCGAGCGTGCGGTCGTCTGTTCCGTCGCCCAGTCGAATCCGGACCTCGAGGTAGCCGCCGGGCAGCGCNCCGGCGATGGCATCCCCCCACTCGATCAGCGTCACGGCTCGGTCGTCGACGAGCTCGGCAAGGCCCAGGTCCTCGACCTCGGCGATGTGTGCCAGNCGGTACACGTCGAGGTGGTTGACGATCAACGCACCCTCGTAGCGGTTGGCGAGCGTGAAGGTCGGCGAGGTGACGGGGCTGGTCACGCCGAGCGCCTCGCCGAACCCCTGGGTGAACGTGGTCTTGCCGGCCCCCAGGTCGCCGCACAGCACGATCAGGTCGCCGGGCCCGACCAGCGTCGCCAGTCGTGCGGCCACTGCCTGCGTGGTCCCTGCCGACCCGGTGTGCACGACGGTCGTGTTCATCGGGACATCAACGACTTGGCGCGGACCAGGTCGGCGCGCAACTTGGCGAGGACGACGGCGCCACCCCGGAGGGCCGCCGCCGGGTGAAAGGTCGGCACCAGNTTGCGTCCGGAGTACTCGTAGGCGCGTCCCCGCAACTTCGTGATACCGGTATCGGTGCCGAGGAGCAGCTTCGAGGCGAAGTTGCCGAGCGTCACGATCACCGCCGGATCCACCAGGCCCACCTGTTCCTCCAGGTANGGGCGACAGGCGGCGATCTCGTCTGGCTTCGGGTCGCGGTTCGCCGGNGGACGGCACTTCACCACGTTGGTGATGTAACAGGCGCTGCGNTCGATCCCGACCTCCTCGTGTAGCAGGCGGTCGAGCAACTTGCCCGAACGGCCGACGAACGGCAGCCCCTGCTCGTCCTCCTGGGCGCCCGGGCCCTCACCCACGAACATGAGGTCCGCAGTCGGCGAGCCGTCGCCGAACACCACATGCGTCCGGCCCCCGGCAAGTGCACAGCGGGTACAGCCCGAGGACTCCTCGGCCAGCAGCGACAGGCGGGTGGGCGCAGGAGACGGGTCGGACACCCGTCAAGCGTACCGACNGGCCTCAGGTGGCGACCCGGACAGCGCGCTCCACCGCTGCCGCGGCCAGCACGCGAACCAGGTCGGCGGAGACCTCGATCTCTCCCGTTGCCGCTGCAACCAGGGCNTCGCCGTCGGTCGAGAGGTGCACGGGGAACAGCGCCCGTGCCAGGCCGTCGTGCCCCGACTGGGCGACCAACAGGCATTCGCCCTTGGTGAGCACGGCGTTCGTCACCACGACGCCGATGGTCGTGTTCTGGCGCCCGCCGAAGGCCTCCACGTCGCCGGCCGGCCAGTCGGTGAAGGTGCCGTCGGCGACCGACGCCGAAGCCNAACCGTCGTCCAGGTCGCCAGAGGCGTTCACGGCAACGACCGCCGACACCACCACGTCCTCCCGGCGGGCCGTCCCGATTCCGAGGCCCCCCGGGCGGGCGTGTTCGCGCCCGCGCCAGGTGCCCACGGTCGCACCGGTCCCTGCACCGACCCGACCCGTCGCCACCTCGGTCGACGCCGCCTCGGCGGCCGCCCGGCCCTCCCCGGGACCGGGCCGCACATCGGCTCCACCCTCCAGCAGGTCGTAGAGCGCCATGGCCACCACGATCGGGACCGGCCCGGCACCCGTGGGGAACCCCCGTCCCCCGTCCTCGAGGTGGGCCACCACCCCGTCGGCTGCGGCGAGACCGAAGGCCGATCCCCCCGTGAGCACCACAGCGTCGACCTGNTCGACGGTCCGCTCAGGGGCCAGCAGGTCGAACTCGCGGGTGGCGGGCGCCCCGCCCCGGACCTCGCCCGAGGCAACGGTCCCGTCGGGCAGCAGGACGACGGTGCAGCCCGTCCGGGCNGAATCGTCGGTCCAGTGGCCGACCCGCACCCCGTCGATGGGAAACCTCATGGCGCCCGACCGTAGCGCGCGGCAAGTGCCTCGAGCCCGTCGTCGTAGATGTCGGCGACCTCCCGCCAGTCGAAGCGGCGCATCGCCGCGGACAGGCCCTCGCACCGGGCCCGCCACTCCGGCAGGCCGGTGAGGACCTCCCGGAGACGGGTGGTGAGCCCACCGTCCGGATACAGGGACGACCCGTGCCACGCCGCCGGCACCACCTCCGGATAGCTGAGGCGGTCCGGGAGGACCGGCACGGCTCCGGCCGCCACCGCCTCGACCACCGAGATCCCGAAGTACTCCTGGGAGGCGGCGCTGACGACCACGTCGGCCCGCCCGAGAAGCGCCACGTAGTCGCTGCGAGGTAGGTGGCCGAACTGCACCACCCGGTCACCCAGGACCGAACGTGCCTCGACCATCTCGCGTGGGTCGACCCGGACGTTCTCGCCGGCGATCGCCACCTCGAAGCCGAGTCCCTCGGCGGCCAGCCTGGCGAGGGCCCGGAAAACCGCCGCCGGGTTCTTGTCGTGGTCCCACCGGTGGTTCCAGAGCACCAGCGGCAGTTCNTCGGCCGAATCGTCCCTNTCNCCCGGGTCCGGCACGTCCNCCAACTCGACCCCGACTGGCACCACCGAGCATCGTCCCGAGACCTCGCCCAGCAGGTGGGCATGGGACTCGTCGGGCGANCGGTCGAGCAGTGCGGGCAGGCCACCCAGCAGTTCGTCGAGTTGGAAGCGGGAGTTGCACCACACCTCGTCTGCGGCGACCATCGAGCGCCAGTTGGCCAGCGGGAACTCGTCGTCGGCCCGCTGGTTGGGACTGAGCGGGTAGCCCAACTGGTTCTCGTGCAGGTACAGCACGACCGGAGGGTCTCCGAGGATGCGTCGCGTGAGACCCAGCCATGCCGGCAGGTCGAACATGCCGCTCGCCAGGACCACGTCAGGTGGGCCATCGGCGGCGACCGCGTCATGGGTCGCCGCAGCCAGGCTCACCGACGCTCCCCGCATCCGCCAGCGCCAGGAGGTGCCGGGCAGCGACACGGTCACGACCTCGTGGCGGCTGTGGGCGGCGAGGCCCTCGGCCCAGGACGCATGGGACCCACCGTGGAACGGTTCGACCAACAGCACCCGGAGCGTCATCGGACCAGCGTCGCTTCAGTAGCGCCTGGGCACACGGGCCCCGAGGGACACCAGCACCTCGTAGGTGATGGTGCCGAGGGAGGCTGCCACCTCCTCTGCGCTGATGCTCTCGTCTCCCTGCCCTCCCAGCAGCACAACCTCGTCGCCGACCATCACGTCATCGTCCACCTCGACCACCAACTGGTCCATGGTGACGACTCCACGGATGGGCCGACGTCGACCGCCGACCAACACCGAACCGCCTTCCCACCAGGCACGGTTGATTCCGTCGGCGTAGCCGATCGGGATCGTCGCCAGGTGGGTCGGCTCCCCGGCCCGCCACCGGCGCCCGTAGGAGACACCCTCACCCACCTCGACGACGTGGACGTGCCGGACCTCGCTGCGGAGTCGGGCCGCGGGTCGCAGGCCCAGGTCGGCACAGGCACTGGCCAGTCCCGGCGACGGGGCCACGCCGTAGATGCCGATCCCGGCCCGGACCAGCGACCGGCGGGACTCGGGACTCGTGATCAGTCCGGCGGTGTTCGCCAGGTGGACCAGTTCGGGATGGATGCCGAGTTCGGCGAGTTCGGCCAGCACGGTGTCAAAGCGCCCAACCTGGACGCCGGTGAACGGATCTGCAGGGGCGTCGGCGACTGCGAAGTGCGTGAACACCCCTTCGAGCACCAGTCCGGCCCCGAGCGCCCGGCGGGCCAGGTCCGCGGCGTCGACGGGCGCCGCCCCCACCCGGTGCATCCCGGTGTCGACCTTGAGGTGGACCGGCGNACCGGGTGCNGCGCCAGCGAAGGCGTCGATGCCTGCTTCGGAATAGACCGTGGGCCGTACGCCGCCGAGTTCGGCGACCTCGGCCATGTCGCCGGGAGGTGGCTCGCTGAGCACCAGGATCGGGACATCGAGTCCGGCCGCACGGAGTTCGGCGGCCTCCTCGACGAGGGCGACCGCCAACCAGGGCGCTCCGGCCTCGACCACGGCCCGTGCGACCGGGACGGCGCCGTGCCGGTACGCATCGGCCTTCACGACGGCACACAGAGCCGCCTCCCCCGCCAGGGCGCCCAGNACGCCCACGTTGTGCCGGATGGCGTCCAGGTCGATGTCGCACCANGTCGGACGCATCAGGACCCCTCCTCCGCCGGTCCGCCGGCNAGCAGGGAGGACAGCAACTCGGGCAGGCGTTGGTCGAGGTCGCCGGCCACCACCCCGGTCGCCGGCAGGTCCCGGACCGTCAGGCCGTGGACGACGGCGGCTGCGGCAGCAGCGTCGAAGGGGTCGGCACCACGGGCCACGAAGGCACCGAGGATCCCGGCCAGGACGTCACCCGTCCCAGCAGTGGCGAGGCGCTGGTCACCCGACGCCGCNAGGCGGACCCTGCCGTCGGGAGCGGCGACGACCGTGGTCGGGCCCTTGAGCAGGACCACGGCTCCCGAGGCCATGGCGAGCCCACGGGCGGCCGACAGGCGGTCGGGACCGGGACGGGAGCCGGTCAGGCGCTCGAACTCGCCGTCATGCGGGGTGAGTACCGTCGGTGCGGGACGGAGCGGAACGTCCACCAACCCGAGCGCACGCAGGCCGTCACCGTCGACCACCGCCGGACCGGTGAAGGCCTCGAGCAGGGACCGGACGGCGTCACCGGCGACCGGCCCGAGGCCCGGACCCAGGACGAGGGCCGCAAAGCGANCGTGGTCGTCCGGTGCGGTGAGGTCCGACGGGATCGGATCGGCCACCACCTCNAGCGGAGCGGCAAGGGCCGAGCCGCCGCCCGGCACCGAGAGTCGCACGTAGCCGGCACCGGAGCGTTGGGTGGCACGGGCGGCGAGGTGGGCGGCGCCCTCCATCCCCGGAGACCCGGCGACGATCCAACAGGCGCTCTTCCACTTGTGGTCGTCCCGGGGCCGCGCCGGCACCAGTGCCACCACGTCGGACGGTTCGACCAGTGCGGCCCCGACCATCGAGACGTCGAGGCCGATGTCGACCACCGAGACCTCGCCACAGTGCTCCGGCCCCTGTCCGAGCAGGTGGCCCGGCTTGAGGGCGGCGAACGTGACCGTCCGCTCAGCAGTCACCGGGGAACCCAGTTCACAACCGGTCAGCCCGTCGATCCCGGAAGGGAGGTCGACGGCCAGTACGGGGGAGTCGGTGGCGGGTGCCGCATAGGGGCGGCTCAGGCCGGTGCCGTANGCGGCGTCCACCACCAGGTCGGCGGCGGGGAGTTCGGCGGTCGCCGCTTCGGCGTCGAGCACCAGGACCTGCACCCCGAGGTCTTGCAACCGGTCTCCGGCCACGCGGCCNTCGGCGCCGTTGGATCCCGCACCGGCGACCACCACGACCCGGCGACCGTCGGCGCCGCCCAGCATGTCGATCGCTGCGCTGGCAACGGCAGCACCGGCACGGCCGACGAGCACGTCGTACGACTCGGTGGAGGCGGCATCGATCGCCGCCATCTCCTCGGGTGTGGCGACCGGCAGCATTCCCTCAGCGTGCCACGACCACGGCCTGGGCGACCGTGTCGGTGTGCGAGATCGTGACCAGCCAACCGGTGACGCCCGCTGCGGCCGCCGTCTCGGCGGCCTCGCCGTGCAACAGCAGCGAAGGGGCACCCGACTCGGCCCGGACCACTTCGATGTCGTACATGGCCATGCCGCCGAGGCCGAGGCCGAGGGCCTTCAGGGCGGCCTCCTTGGCGGCGAACCGACTCGCATAGCGCTCGACAGGATCGCCGCGCTGGTCGGCGTAGGCCTGCTCGTCGGGACGGAACAGTCGGTCCCGCAGCCCGGGCGTGCGCTCGAGCGACCGGCGGAACCGCTCGATGTCGACNAGGTCAGTCCCGATGCCGATCATGTCGAGACCGGGGGCTCAGGATCTGCTGCGGAGGCGGTCGGCAATGGCGCCGACCTCGTCGGTCAACAGGTCCTCGACGGCGACCGCCGCCAACAGGTCATCGCGCAACGAGGGCTCGGTCTCGCATACGGCGTCGCGGATCTCGCCGTAGCGGTTGTGGTAGCCCTCGAGGACGCTGCGCACCGTGCCCGACGGCAACCGGTCGACGGTCGTGACATGGAGCAACGTGAGCCCCACGACCTCGGCGTCCTTGACCTCGGGCACGAGCACGATCGTCCGGCCGTCGCGGGCACCCCGGGTGACGAGCACCTCTCGATCCACCGCAACGCCATGCTTGGTGCCCCTCAGCGCCGGGTCGCGTTCGGTTCGCGAGGGGATCCCGGTCGAGACGCCGCCACGGTCCACGATCGCTGCGGTCGGTACCGAACCATCGACACCGTCTAGCCGGTACCGGGTGAACCCGTTGATTTCGGCCACGGCCGGGTCGAGGGCCAGCAGCAGGCGGAGAGTCCGGTAGCTGAGGCCGTCCCGGGGCGCACCGGCATCGAGCAGGGCGCGAGTGAGTCGGGCTTCGAGGAGGGTCTCGTCGGTTCGCGAGATGCCGACCGTAACGGTCTTGGCCTGGTGCTTGATGGCGTCGACGGGGCGGGTGAGTTCCCCGATGGCGGCCGTCAGTGCCGAGGCCAGGTCGTCGAGGACGAGGGCGGGCGTGCCGACCCTGCCGAACTCCCGCTGGTACGACTCGAGGGGAACGTCACCGAGGGCGTAACGGAACAACGACTCCAGGCGGACCGCTGTGGCGGCCTCGAGGTGGCCGTTGAGGCGGCCGGAGCGGAGCTCGTCGTGGAAGCGGCCGGCGCAGGGCATGAGGCGCTCGCGGACGGCGTCGACGAGGGCATCGCCCCCCGGTCCACCGGCGGCCTCTTCGAAGGATCCGCCCAACTCACCGGCAGCCGCCTGCTCGATGGCGGCATGTGCTTCGCGGAGCGGACGAGCCTGGGCGTCGATCGCCAGGGCGGCCTCGTAGCCGAACAGGTGGCCGACCATCGTGGCCAGCACGAAGGCCAGTCGGGGGTGCACCACCGGCACCTCGACGACGTCGAGGGCCTCGGCATACCGCCGCGGTGCGTCCGTGACCACGAGGGGCGCCGCCTTGTGGGCCCGGTAGATCGCCACCTCCTTGGCCACGTCGTCGATGGTCGAACCCGAAAGGCCGGTGGCGCAGACGAGGATCAACGGCTCCGACGAGAGGTCGATGTGCTTCTTGTCCTCGGTGGTGTCGGTGGCGACCGCCTTGTAGCAGAGCTCCGAGAGCTTGATCCGGATCTCGCGAGCGGCGACCAGGTTCGCTCCGTTGCCTACCACCGCCCAGTAGCGGCGGGCGGGGGCGTACCGGGTCGCCAGGTCGGCGATGTGCTCCCGGCCGGCGAACACCTGCGCCATGGCGTCGGGCAACGAGCGGAGCCCGGCGAGCAGGTCGCAGCGGTCGGGAGCGCCCGGGGCACCCACGGCGTCGGCCAGGGCGGCACCGAGCAGGAAGCCCGCCACGGCCTGGGCGTAGAACGCCTTCGTGGAGGCGACGCTCATCTCGACGTCGCGACCGTCGGAGGTGTAGAGCACACCGTCGGCACGGTCGGTCAGGTCGCTGTTGCGACGGTTGACGATTGCCAGTACCCGTCCGCCGCGGGAGCGGACAAGGTCGACGGTGCGGTTGGTGTCAGTGGTCGTGCCCGACTGGCTGACGGCGACTACCAGCGTGTCGGCCATGTCGTGCTGCAGTCCGAAGCCGGAGAGCTCCGTGGCGGGCCGGGCCGAGACGTTGATCCCGGTGCCCACGAGCTCGGCATCGATGGCGCCGGCCACCGCCTCACCGGCGATCGCCGCCGTGCCCTGGCCGATGACGATCACCTTCGAGATTCGCCCCGACCCCAGGTCGGCCCGCAGTGAGTCGGACATGACCTCGGGCGCCATCGAGACGACCAACCCGTCGGAGTCCCCGAGGAGCCGGCCCCGGAGGGTGGACCGCACCGAGTCGGGCGACTCGCTGATCTCCTTGAGAAGGTAGTGGGGGTGGTCGCCCCGGTCGATGTCCCGGGTGGTGATGCCAGCCCAGGCAAGGTCGTCGTCGCCCAACGGAAGGTCGCTGCCGTCGAAGGACCGCCGGCGCATCCCCGCCAAAGTGCCTGCGGCGGCGCCGTCCAGTTCGATCAACTGCCCCCGGGTCGCAGGGTTGCCCATTTCGGCCGGCACATCCCCGTCCATGCGGACGTAGTGGGTGGCGAGTTCGACCACGCCGTAGGGCTCGCTGGCCACGATGAATGCATCCTCGGCGAGGCCGACGTAGAGGGCCTGGCCGCTCCCCCGAAGCGACAGGTGGAGGCGGTCGGGCGTCGCACCGAACGACGCGGCGATGGCAAGCGACCCCTCGAAGGCCCGGACCGCCCGACGGAACGCCTCGTCGGGCGACTCGCCGGCTTCGAGGTGGCGGGCGCAGAGGAGCGGCACGACCTTGGCATCGGTCGTGATGGCATCGGGCACGTCGAGGCGTTCGGAAACGACCAGGTCGGCGTGGTTGTCGACATCTCCGTTCTGGACGGCCGACACAAAGCGGCCCGGCGCGGCGACGTCGCTGCCCGTCGAGTCGAGCGGATGGGCGTTGGCCTCGGCGATGATCCCGAAGCTGGCCCACCTGGTGTGCCCGAGCACCGATCCCCGGACCGCCTCGCCGACGAGGGCACGGGCCAGGAGTTCGTCGCCGACGAGTGCCCGGCGCAGCGCCGACGTGTTGTCGCCCAACTCCCCGATCTCGGCGGCCGTCTTGACGATCAGCGCCAGACCGCCCCCGGGGAGCACACGGGCACTCCCGGAGCGCAGGAGCGGGTCGGACGTCCGTGTGGCCAGCAGCGCAGCGATGGCCGGGTCGGACAGGTCGAGCCCGTGGTCCCAGAGGGTGACCTGGAGTCCGGCGGAGTCGCGGCCCCGCACCTCCAGGCGGTCGAGTGCGCTGAGCGCCTGCTGGACCGACAGGAGGACCGCCTGTCCGAATCGGCTGGGCGGATCGGCCGTAGAGGAGAGTGCGGACACGCCACGGGCGGCACCCAGGCGGTCGTTGGAGATCGCCCAGGCGGCGTCCCGGAGCCGCACGAGCGCTGCATTACCCGCTTCCCGGTCGCCGATACGGACCTCGAGTGCAGACTCGACGGACGCGAACTGTGCACGTACCGCTGCCAGGTGCTCGGCGACTGCGTCGAGCAGGCCGCCCGTGCCGAGCAGGGACTCGAGCCCCGGAGCACCCCCGAGGAGGGAGTCGGCCTCCTCCAGGCAACCCGCGGCCTCGGCGAGGTCGACGGGATCGCCTGCGCCGAGCAGGTCGACGGCCCGTCGAATGGGGGCGACCACTGCGTCGGCCACGGGGGCCGAGCGGGTGGCGGGGCACCGAAGCACCGCGATGATGCCGCACATCGTGTCCTGGTTTCCTTCCCGCAGCCGTCCGGCGATCCGCCTCGGGTTGGATTCTACTCCGTCACCCGTGCGGGGAGCCCGCGTCCCGTCCGGCAGTCCGTTGTGCCGCCACACAGAGCTCGTCGGCCAGCCGACGAGCCAACTCGGCGTCGAGCGCCTCGACCATGACCCGGACGACGGATTCGGTCCCCGACGGCCGAACCACGACCCGACCCTCGTCCCCCAACAGGTCGACAGCCGTGGCGATGTCATCGGCCATGGCCTCGACCACCATCTCACCGGACCCTTCGACAGCCACGGCCCGGAGGACCTGGGGCGCCTTGACCACGAGTTCCGTGGTCCACGCCCCAAGCGTGCGCCCACGGCGACGGGCGGCATCGAGCGCCTGGATTCCGGCGAGGAGGCCGTCGCCCGTGGTGGCGAGGTGGCGGAAGATCAGGTGGCCGGACTGTTCACCACCGAGCGTCCAGCCGTTCGCCTCAAGCGCCTCGAGAACGTAGCGGTCGCCCACAGCCGTCTCGTGGAAGGAGATCCCGCAGGCACCGAACGCGCGCCGCAGTCCGAGGTTCGCCATGACGGTCCCGACGACGGTGTCGTCGGCCAGGAGGCCCCGTTCGTGGAGGTCGATCCCGGAGGCCGCCAGGAGGTGGTCGCCGTCGAGGAGGGCGCCGTCGGCTCCGACGGCGACGACCCGGTCGCCATCGCCGTCGAACGCCAGGCCGGCATCGGCACCTGCATCGACCACGGCCTGTTGCAGGCCCTCGGGGTGCATCGAACCGCAGAGGTGGTTGATGTTGCGGCCGTCCGGCGTCGCATTGAGGACGGTGACCTCTGCGCCCAGGCGCTCGAGCACGACAGGTGCAACCGTCGACATGGCGCCGTGTGCGCAGTCGACGACGAGCGCAAGTCCAACGAGGGCACCGGCGTCGACCGAGGACGCGACCGCCTCGGCCCAGCGGTCGTCGGACACAGCTTCGGGCATCGCACGACCGGAGGCGTCGAGGCCCGGGGTCTCGTCCCAACTGGCCTGGAGTTCGACCTGCGCCGCGTCGTCGAGCTTGTGGCCTCCGGCAGCGAAGAGCTTCACGCCGTTGTCGGTCCAGGGGTTGTGCGAGCCGGAGACCACGGCACCGGCGATCCCGTCGACCGCCGCCGCGTGGGCAACGGCCGGCGTCGGGGCNATGCCCAACTGGCGAACCTCGACACCGCCCTCGAGGAAGCCCTCGGCCAGTGCCCGGGACAGCGCCTCACCTGAGGCCCGGGTGTCGTGGCCGATGACGACGACGTCCGCACCCAGTTGACCAGCGGCGGCACGGCCGAGGGCGCGCACGACCCACTCGGTGAGCACGGTGTCGGCCCGGGCACGAACTCCGTCGGTACCGAAGCGTAGGGCCATGGGGGCAGTGGGGCTATGGGTCCGGGCGACCCGGAACGGGTNGCCGACCGCCGCTAGCGCTTGCTGTACTGCGGCGCCTTGCGGGCCTTCTTGAGGCCGTACTTCTTGGACTCCTTCTTGCGGTCGTCCCGCGTCAGGAGTCCGGCCCGCTTGAGGGCGTCCCGGCGCTCGGGTTCGAGTGCCTCNAGCGCACGGGCGATGCCGAGGCGCAGGGCGCCGGCCTGGCCAGCGGCGCCGCCGCCGTGGACCGTGGCGTCGATGTCGTAGGTGCCCTCGGTTCCTGTGACCCGGAGTGGTTCGAGGAACACCAGGCGGTGGGACTCGGAGGGGAAGAAGTCGTCGGCGGCACGACCGTTGATCGTGATGGTGGCGACACCGTCGATGGGACGAAGGCGCACGCGGGCGACGGCGGCCTTACGGCGACCGGTGGTCTGGATGAGGGGATGCGGCATCGTGGGTTCCTCGTTCAGCCTTGTTCGGTCACGAAGTGCGGGCCCGGGCATGCTCGATCACGAGCGGCTGTGGCTGCTGGGCCTCATGGGGGTGCTCCGGGCCNCGGTAGACCTTGAGCTTGTTGATCATCTGCCGACCCAGCCGGTTCTTCGGGAGCATGCCCCGGATGGTGCGGCGCACGGCCTCGTCGGAGCGGTTGGAGAGCACGTCGCCGTAGGCACGGGAGCTGAGGCCTCCCGGGTAGCCGGAGTGGTCGTAGACCATCTTGTCGGTGGCCTTGGCGCCGGTCAGCACGACCTTGTCGCTGTTGACGATGACGACGTGGTCTCCAGTGTCCATGTGGGGTGTGAAGGTCGCCTTGTGCTTGCCACGCAGGATGGAAGCCACCTCGGTGGCCATGCGGCCGAGAATGAGGCCTTCGGCGTCGACGACGTGCCAGACGCGTTCGATCTCGCTGGCCCTGGGAGTGTAGGTGGACACGGAATTACCTCTTCGAAAGCGTCGTTCGGGCGGCCGTTCGGTGAACAGATGGCCCAGGGCCGCCAGGCCCGTACGGCCAGAGGGCAAGGCTACGGCCGCGCGTTGGACCCGGCAACCCTGCTTCGTCACCTCCGCTCACCCGTCAGGCGTCCGGGTAGCGAACTGACCAGAGTGTGAGCCCGTGGGGTGGTGCGGGCCCTCCTGCGGCCTGCCGTTCGCGTGCCTCGAGGATCGCAGGCACATCATCGACGTTGCGCCTCCCCCGGCCGACGTCGACCAGCATTCCCACGATCGAGCGGACCATCTGGTGACAGAAGGCACGGGCGGTAATGGTGAACTCGAGCAGGCCGTCGTCGTCCGGGCCCTGCCAGCCCAGCGTCTCGATCCGACGGATGAGCTTGGGCGCGACTGAGTCGGTGGCCACTTTCCGGCGGCGGCAGAACGACGAGAAGTCGTGCTCGCCGACGAGGTGGTCGGCTGCCGACTGCATGGCCGGCACGTCGAGCGGGTCCCTNACGTGCCAGGCGGTACCGGCCAGGAACGGATCCGGGTCCCGCCGGTTGAGCACCCGGTAGCGATAGGAACGCCCCGTCGCCGTGAAGCGGGCGTCGAAGTCGTCGCCGGCACGCCCGAGGGACCGGAGAACCACCGACGGCGCGCACTGGCGGTTGACCGACCGACGGACCCGGTCGAGGTCNGTGTCATCGGGGACGTCGAAGCTGACGACCTGGCCGACCGCGTGCACTCCCCGATCCGTGCGACCGGCGCACGTCACGGCGATCGTGGTACCGACGACACGGGAGAGCGCGTCGTCGAGTTCGCCGGCAACGGTTCGGACGTCCTCGTTGACGACGAAGCCGTGGAAGGGGCCACCGTCGTAGGCGACGGTTGCCCGGACCCTCATGTCGTGGGTCTTGTCAGACCAGCTCGATGCGGGCCATCGGAGCGTTGTCCCCCGGGCGGGGTCCGACCTTGAGGATTCGGGTGTAGCCACCCGGGCGGTCGGCGTAGCGGGGACCGATCTCCTCGAAGAGCTTGGCGACCATCTCCTTGTCGCGCAGGAACGACACCACCTGGCGGTGGTTGTGGAGTCCGCCCTTCTTGGCCTTGGTGATGACCTTCTCAGCGACCGGACGAAGTGCCTTGGCCTTAGCCTCCGTGGTCGTGATGGCCTCGGCAGCGATCAGGGACGCCACGAGGTTGGCCAGCATCGACTTCTGGTGGGCCGAACTCCCGCCGAGGCGGCGGCCCTTCCTAGGTGTAGCGAGCATGGNGTCAGTCCCGCACCCGCAGGACGAGGCCGCGCTCATCGAGCTTCTCGAGCACCTCGTCGAGGGACTTCTGGCCGAAGTTGGTGATGGCGAGCAGTTCCTCCTCGGTGCGCTCGAGCAACTCGCCGACGGTGTCGACCTGTGCCCGCTTGAGGCAGTTGCGGGGGCGCTCCGAAAGGTCGAGATCCTCGATCGGCCGCTCCATGTCCGGGGACTCGCCACCGACTGGGCCGACCTCTCCGAGGGCCAGGCCCCGCGGCTCGTCGCTCATCTCCTCGACAAGCTGTACCAGCGCCCGAAGCGTGCCACCGGCCGAGGCGAGGGCATCACGGGGNGTCTGGGAACCATCGGTCTCGATGGTGAGGATCAGGCGGTCGTAGTCGGTCGACTGGTCGACATGGGTGGCCTCGATGGCGAAGGCCACACGACGGACCGGCGAGAACAGGGCGTCGACCGGGATCACGCCGATCAGCGCGTCGACGGTCGGTCGGCTGGAGGAAATGAAGCCCCGGCCCCGCTCGATGGTGACCTCGGCGGACAGGCGACCACCCTTGTTGACGCTCGCCAGGTGCAGGCCGGGGTTCAGGACCTCGATGTCGGCATGGGGCGACAGGTCGCCGGCCGTGACCTCNGCGGGNCCTGTGACCTCGAGGCGTACGGTGACGGCCTCGTCGCTGTGGCTACGGACCACGACGTCCTTGAGGGCGAGGATCATGTCGGTGATGTCATCGACCACGCCGTCGAGCGTGCCGAACTCGTGGTCGGCCCCCTCGAAGCGGACCTGGGTGATGGCCGCACCGGGAACCGACGACAGCAGTGTGCGCCGCAGCGAGTTGCCGAGCGTGGGGCCGAAGCCCGGCTCGAGCGGACCCACAGCGAACTGTTGGGTGTTGACCTGGGCCTCGTCGATTGCCTCGACTGTGGGACGCTGAATAACCAGCATGCTTCTCTCTCTTACTCCGGGGATTGACCCTGGCGGGTCGGACTACTTGCTGTAGAGCTCAACAATGAGGTGCTCACGCACCGGGATGTCGATCTGTTCACGTACGGGAATCTCGTTGACTGTGACCTCGAAGCCGTCGCCGCCCACTGCCAGCCAGGCCGGAGCCTGCCGGTCGAGGACGTCGATGTTCCAACGGACGACGACCATATCGCGGGCCTTGGGGCGGAGGCTGATGACATCGCCCTTGCGGACCCGAAAGCTGGGAATGTCCACCCTGCGACCGTTGACGTCGAGGTGGCCGTGGTTGACCATCTGGCGGGCCTGGGGGCGGGTCGCCGCCAGGCCGGCGCGGTACACGACGTTGTCGAGGCGCAACTCGAGGAAGCGCAGCATGTTCTCACCGGTGACGCCTTCACGGCGGTTCGCCTCCTCGTAGATGCGGCGGAACTGCTTCTCGGTAAGGCCGTAGGAGAAGCGGGCCTTCTGCTTCTCCTGGAGTTGCACGAGGTACTCGGACTGGTTGGTGCGGCGACGCGTGCGTCCGTGTTCGCCCGGCGGGTAGGGCCGCTTGTCGAGGGCGATCGTCTCACCCCGGGTGCCGAAGATGTTCGTGCCGAGACGCCGGGAGATCCGTGCCCGGGGACCGGTGTAGCGGGACATGTCAGACCCTCCGCCGCTTGGGCGGGCGGCAACCGTTGTGCGGAATCGGGGTGACGTCTTTGATTCCGGTCACTTCGATCCCGGTGCTCTGGATGGTGCGGATGGCAGTCTCACGTCCCGATCCGGGACCGCGGACGACCACGTCGACCTTGCGTACGCCGTGTTCCATGGCCCGTCGGGCGCACTGTTCGGCCGCCATCTGNGCGGCGAACGGGGTGGACTTGCGAGACCCCTTGAAACCGACGTTGCCGGCCGACGCCCAGGCCAGCGTGTTGCCGCGCTGGTCGGTGATCGAGATGATCGTGTTGTTGAAGGAACTCTTGATGTGCGCAACGCCGTGGGGGACGTTCTTGCGCTCCTTCTTGCGGGGTCGACGACCTCCGGCCGTGGGCTTCGCCATTACTTGGTGACCGTCTTCTTGTTGGCCACCGTCTTGCGGGGGCCCTTACGGGTACGGGCGTTCGTGTGCGTACGCTGACCGTGCACGGGCAGTCCGCGGCGGTGGCGGAGGCCCTGGTAACAGCCGATGTCCATCTTGCGCTTGATGTTCTGCGAGACCTCACGACGCAGGTCGCCCTCGACCTTGAGGTTCTGGTCGACGAACGTGCGGATCCGGGCGACCTCTTCATCCGTGAGGTCACGGACGCGGGCGGTGGGATCGATCTCGGTCGATTCGCAGATTTGCTCTGCAGTGGTCTGGCCGACTCCGTGGATGTAGGTCAGGGAGATCCAGGCCTGCTTCTCTCGGGGGATGTCGACGCCGGCGATGCGTGCCATGTCGTGTCTGTTCCTGTCTCTCTCAGCCCTGGCGCTGCTTGTGGCGCGGGTTGCTGCAGATGATCCGCACGCGACCGTGGCGTCGGATGATCCGACACTTCTCGCACATCGGCTTGACGCTGGCTCGAACCTTCATCGTTCACTCACTTGAATCGAACTACTTGTACCGGTACGTGATCCGACCCCGTTGAAGGTCGTAGGGGGTGAGCTCCACCTGCACGCGGTCGCCGGGAAGGATGCGGATGTAGTGCATCCGCATCTTGCCGGAGATATGGGCCAAAACCTTGTGGCCGTTCTCCAGTTCGACCTTGAACATGGCATTGGGCAACGGCTCGAGCACCGTGCCCTCCATGACGATCGCGTCTTCCTTCTGCTTCGGCAGGATGATCCTCCGGGTCAGGTCGGCCAGACTGGAATCCGTTGCGTAGGCACACAGGGGCACCCGGCAGAGGCCGACGGGCCACGCTACCGGGGCCTTTGGACGCGGCCAACCCAGTGGCCGACGATGCACGTCCTGGACCGCTACCCCGATGTGGGTACCGGTCGACAAGTAGTCCGACGTTCATTCCGACACCGCTTCGATTGCCGTTCGGAGGCGGTCGAAGACCTCGTCCTCGGTCCCCAGGCCGTCGACGACGGACAAGAGGCCGTGCTCCTCGAACCAGGCGAGCAGTGGCGCCGTCGTGGACTCGTACAGGTCGAGGCGGCGCCGGATCGCCTCCTCGGTGTCGTCGCCGCGGCCACGGGCGAGCATCCGCTCCATGACCTCGTCGACTGGAACTTCGATGTTGAACGCCCGGACGCCGTCGGCGCCGGTGTCAGAGAGAATCTCCTCGAGCGCCTCAGCCTGGGCCGGAGTCCGCGGGAAACCGTCCAGGAGGAAGCCGTGCTCAACCACGTCGGACTTGGCGAGGCGATCGACGACGATCCCGATCATCACGTCGTCGGGGACCAGGTCGCCGGCGTCCATCAGGGCGCTCGCCCGCAGGCCCAGTTCGGTGCCCTCGGCGACGGCGGAGCGCAACATGTCACCGGTGGAAACGTGGACCGGTCCGTAGGCCTCGACGAGGCGCACGCACTGCGTGCCCTTGCCGGAGCCCTGGCGACCCAGGATGATGAGGCGGATGGCTGCCATGCTGGTCGTGCTCTGCAACTCGACGACTACTTGAGGAAGCCCTCGTAGTTGCGCATGGTCAACTGTGAGTCAATCTGTTTCATGGTCTCGAGGGAGACGCCGGAGGCGATGAGGATCGAGATGCCGATGAAGCCGAAGCCTGCTGCGCCTGAGCTCCCCACGCCCGCCTGCGTGTCGAGGAACACGTTGACGAGGATCGACGGGAACAGCGCCACGGCAGCGAGGAAGAGCGCTCCCGGCAAGGTGATTCGGGACAGGATCTTGGCCAGGTACCGCTCGGTCTGATGGCCAGGTCGGATCCCCGGGACGAAGCCGCCCTGCTTGCGNATCTGGTCGGCCTGCTTCACGGGGTCGAAGGTGATCGCCGTGTAGAAGTAGGCGAAGCCGATGACCAGCACGCCGGTGANNGTGAAGTAGAAGANGTTGTTCGGCTGGGCCAGGTTGTTGTCGACCCANCTCCGGAAGCCGTCCCACGGCAGCGCAGCGGCGATCAGGACCGGCAGGTACAGCACCGACGTGGCGAAGATGATCGGGATCACACCTGACTGGTTGACCTTCAGTGGGATGTAGGTGTTCTGGCCGCCGTACATGCGGCGTCCGACCACCCGCTTGGCGAACTGCACCGGGATGCGCCGCTGGCCCTGTTCGACGAAGACGATGGCACCGATCACGGCGACAAGGACCACGAGGACCACGAGCAGGGCCGTCGGGCCGTTCTCGGACTGGATGACGGAGCCCTGNGCGGGGAAGNCGCTGAGCACCGAGATCATGATGATCAGCGACATGCCGTTGCCGATCCCCTTCTGGGTGATCAGCTCACCCATCCACATGAGCAGCGCCGTGCCGGCNGCGAGGGTCAGGACCACCACGCTGACGGTTCCGATGTGGAACCGGGGCAGCAGGTTGGCACCGGACTGGCCGCTGATCGAGTTNCCGCTGCTGTTGAACAGGAAGGCGAAGCTGGTGGCCTGGANGACTGCGATCNCCACNGTGAGGTAGCGGGTCCACTGCGTGATCTTGCGCTGGCCGACGGCGCCCTGCTGCTGCCACTGCTCGATGCGGGGCACGACGACGCCGAGCACCTGCATGATGATCGACGCCGTGATGTATGGCATNACGCCGAGGGCGAAGATGGCGAAGGTCGTCAGCGAGCCGCCCGAGAAGAGTTGNAGGAACGCCAGCACGCCGCCCTGGCTGGCGCGGTCNCGCAGCAACTGGACCTGCTCGACGTCGATCCCGGGAGACGGGATGAAGGCNCCGATCCGGTACAGCAGGATCATGAACAGNGTGAACAGGATCCGCTTCCGCAGGTCCTGGACCCGAAACATGTTCAGCATGCTGGCGAGCACGGCGGTCCCCTCTAGTCGCGTCGAACGAACGACGTCATCGGTTCATCAGCGCGTTGCCGCTGGCCGGCGGACGCACGGCGAACGGCAGCGGCAGGCGCTCGACCGTGCCACCNGCCGCNGTGATGGCAGCCTCNGCAGCCGCCGAACAGNCGTGGACGCGGACGGTCACGGCACGCGTGACCTCGCCCCGGGCCAGCANCTTGACCAGCGACTTCTTGCCAACGAGGCCCAGTTCGANCAGGGTCTCNGGCGTGACCTCGGCGAGGCCCGATGCCTCGATGGTGTCGAGGTTGACGGCCTGGTATTCGACGCGGAACGGGTTCTTGAAGCCACGCAGCTTCGGCACCCGCTGGTGGAGCGGCATCTGGCCACCCTCGAAGCCGACGCGCACCTTGGAGCGGTAGCGCTGCCCCTTCATGCCGCGGCCTGCNGTCTTGCCGCCCTTGCCGCCGATNCCACGGGCGACGCGCTTGGCGCGCTTCTTCGACCCGGGGGCCGGGGTCAGNTCATGGACCTTCATGTCANACGACCTCCTCGACCTCGACCAGGTGCGGGACCCGGGCGATCATGCCCCGGATCTCGCCACGGTCGGGCAGGGTGTTGGAACGGCCGATCCGACCCAGCCCCAGGGCGCGCAAGGTNCCGCGCTGCTTGGGCTTGCTNCCGATGGCCGAACGGACCTGGGTGACCTTGAGTTGCCTGTCGCTGCCTGCCATCGTCAGTCCTCGTTCNCTNGGGACTCGGCGGGNCCATCGGAGATTCCGGCCTCGCTCTTGCGATAGGCCTCGAGCAGCGGTCCGGGGACGAACTCCTCNGGGTCGAGGCCGCGCAGANGTGCCACCTCNTCGGGCCGGCGNATCGACTTGAGCCCGTTGATGGTCGCACGAGCCACGTTGATGTGGTTGTGCGAACCCATCGACTTGCAGAGCACNTCGTGGATGCCGGCCTCCTCGAGGATGGCGCGGGCGGCGCCACCGGCGATCACGCCGGTACCGGGGGCGGCNGGCTTGAGCAGCACGCGACCGGCGCCGTTCTCGCCGAGCACGGGATGGACGATCGTCGACCCGGTCATCGCCACGTTGAACAGGTTGCGCTTGGCCTCNTCGGTGCCCTTCTGGATGGCGAGGGGCACCTCCTTGGCCTTGCCGTAGCCCAGGCCGACCCGACCAGCGCCGTCACCGATCACCACCAGTGCGGTGAACGANAAGCGCCGNCCGCCCTTGACGACCTTGGCGACCCGGTTGATGTGGATGACCCGGGATTCCCGAAGCTGGGCCTCGTNGATGGTGTTTCTTGATGCCACTAGAACTCCAGTCCGGCGTCACGGGCGGCGTCGGCGAGCGCCGCCACACGTCCGTGGTAGAGGTAGCCGCCGCGGTCGAACACGACGGCATCGATCCCGGCNGCCTTGGCCCGCTCGGCCACGGTGCGACCGACATCGGTGGCCGCCGCAACGCCGGTGAGGCCATCGGCCACACCGGCCTGCAGCGTCGTCGCCGACACCAACGTGTTCCCGTTGGCGTCGTCGATGACCTGGGCGGAGATGTGTCTGGCCGACCGGAACACGGACAGCCTCGGGCGTGCCGGAGTGCCCTGCACCCGACGACGAACCCGACGGTGTCGCCGGAGGCGTGAGCCCCGACGATCGATGGTCTTGGCGCTCATTTGGCCGCCTTTCCNGCCTTGCGGGCCACGTACTCGCCGACGTACCGCACGCCCTTGCCCTTGTACGGCTCGGGTTTGCGGAGCGAACGGATCTCTGCGGCCACCTGNCCGACGGCCTGCTTGTCGATGCCGGAGACCACGATGTGCGTGGGTTCCGGGACGTCGAATGTGACGCCATCGGGGGCCTTGACGTCGATCGAGTGGCTGTAGCCGAGCTGCAGTTCCAGGGCCCTGTCGCCCTTGGCCAGTGCCCGATAACCGACGCCGACGATCTGGAGTTCCTTCATGAAGCCCTNCGAGACACCGATGACCATGTTGTTCACGAGCGAACGGGTGAGGCCGTGCATCGCACGGTTNCGGCGCTCGTCGTCGGGACGTTCGACGTGCAGGACATCGCCCTCCTGCCGGACGGTGATGTCCTCCGCCACGTCGAGGTCGAGCGAGCCCTTGGGGCCCTTCACGGCCACGTTCTGGTCCGTGATGGTCACCTCGACGCCCGAGGGCACCGTGATCGGGAATTTGCCAATGCGGGACATGTCAAGCCTCCCNTACCAGACGTAGCAGAGGATCTCTCCGCCGATCCTTCGGCGGCGAGCCTCGCGGTCACTCATCAGGCCCCGGCTGGTGCTNACCACGGCAACGCCGAGGCCACCCAGGACACGGGGGATCGTGCCGGACTTGCGGTAGATGCGCAGGCCGGGCTTGGACACCCGCTGGAGNCCGCTGATCACACGCTGGCGCTCCGGCGAGTACTTGAGTTGGATGGTGAGTTCCATNCCGGGGCCTCGCTGGGCCTCACCCACCGTGTAGTCGGCGATGTATCCCTCGGACTTCAACACGTCGGCGAGGGCCACCTTCTGCTTCGACGACGGCATCGAAACGCCGTCGTGCATCGCCTGGTTGGCGTTGCGAAGGCGCGTCAGCATGTCGGCCATGGGGTCGGTCATCGTCATGTCGTCGCTCCCCTCACCAACTCGACTTCACCATGCCGGGGATCTCTCCGGCATGGGCCATCGTCCGCAGGCAAATCCTGCACAGGTTGAACGCCCGGTACACGGAACGCGGCCGACCACAACGGCGGCAGCGGGTGTAGGCGCGCACCTTGAACTTGGGCGTCTTCTGCTGCTTGTTGANGAGTGCCTTTTTCGCCATTACCTCACCTCTCGTCGGAACGGGAACCCGAANGCGTCGAGGAGGGCNCGGCCCGCCTCGTCCGAGTCGGCNGACGTCACGATCGTGATGTCCATGCCGCGGGTCNNGTCCACGGTGTCGTAGTCGATCTCTGGAAAGATCAGTTGCTCGGTCACGCCGAACGTGTAGTTGCCCCGGCCGTCGAACGACCGGTTGTTGAGNCCGCGGAAGTCGCGGATCCTCGGGATCGCCAGGTTCATCAGGCGATCCAGGAACTCGTACATNCGGACGCCGCGCAAGGTCACCATCGCGCCGATCGCCTGNCCCTCACGGAGCTTGAAGTTCGAGATNGACTTCTTGGCCCGGGTGATCTTGGGCTTCTGTCCGGTGATGATCTCGAGGTCTGCAAGGGCGCCGTCGAGCNGCTTGGCCTGCTGGGCCGCTAGCCCGACGCCCATGTTGACGACGATCTTGACCAGTTCCGGGACNTGCATGACGTTCGCCAGGCCCAACTGCTCCTGGAGCGCCGGCCGGATCTCGTCGCGGTAGCGATCGCCCAGGCGGACCGCNGTGCTCAGTGCNTCAGCCATCGAGATCAACCCCCGTCCGCCTGCAGACCCGCACCTTGGANCCGTCGTCGTTGAGGCGATAGCCGATCCGGGTGGGCTTTTCGTCGGCCGGGCTCAGGACCGCGACGTTCGAGACGTGGATCGGCATGGCCTTGTCGATGATGCCGCCCTGCATGGTGGCCTTGGTGGGCTTCTGGTGGCGCTTGGCCAGGTTGANGCCCGCGATGATCACCTNGTCGTCGGCGGGAATGGCGCGACTCACGACGCCCTCCTTGCCGCGGTCCTTGCCGGTGAGCACCCGGACCTTGTCTCCCTTGCGGATCTTCATCTCAGAGCACCTCCGGNGCCAGCGAGACGATGCGCATGAACTTCTTCTCCCGAAGTTCCCGNCCCACCGGGCCGAAGATGCGGGTNCCACGCGGCTGCATCTGCTCGTTGATGAGCACTGCGGCGTTCTCGTCGAAGCGGATGTACGACCCGTCGGGGCGACGCCGTTCCTTCTTGGTTCGGACGACCACGCACCTGACNACCTCGCCCTTCTTGACGGCGGCGCCCGGGATGGCCTCCTTGACGGTGGCCGTGAAGACGTCGCCGATCGAGGCGTANCGGCGCTTCGAGCCNCCGAGGACCTTGATGCACAAGACCTCGCGCGCTCCCGAGTTGTCGGCCACCCGTAGTCGGGTCTCCTGCTGGATCATTACCTGGCCCTTTCGAGGATCTCGACGATTCGCCAACGCTTGAGCTTCGACAGCGGGCGGGTCTCCTGNACCCGGACCCGGTCGCCGATGCGCAACTCGTTGGACTCGTCGTGCACATGGAGCCGCTTGCTCCGCTGCACGGTCTTGTCGTAGCGACGGTGGCGGACGCGGTCGACGACCTCGACGACCACCGTCTTGTCCTGCCGGTCGGAGACGACCAGGCCCTCACGCACCTTGCGGGCGTTGGGTCGGGCGTCGGACGGCGANGCGCCCTGGGTATCGGTCTCGGCCATCAGTCGGCCACCTCCTCGACCACGGCGGCGTTCTCCGCGGCGTCGATCTCACGGGCCCGTAACTCGGTGAGGAGTCGGGCCACCTCCTTCTTGACCCGGCCGATGCGCGAGTGGTTCTCGAGCTGGCCGGTCACCAGTTGGAATCGCAGGTTGAACAGTTCTTCCTTGGACTCACCGAGCCGCTCGAGGAGNTCGGTCTCTCCGAGTTCGGCCATTNCNTTCCTGCGGGCCATCAGAAGCCCTCCTCACGCTCGANGAAGCGCGCCCGGATGGGAAGCTTCTGGATGGCGCGGTCGATGGCGGCGCGGGCCACCTCCGGGTCCGAGTACGACAACTCGAACAGGACACGACCGGGCTTCACGACGGCGACCCAGTGCTCGGGGTTGCCCTTGCCTGAGCCCATGCGGGTCTCGGCGGGCTTCTGGGTGACGGGCTTGTCCGGGAAGATGTTGATCCAGACCTTGCCACCGCGCTTGATATGGCGGGTCATGGCGATACGAGCGGCCTCAATCTGGCGTGAGGTGATCCAGCCCGGTTCGAGCGCCTGGATTCCGTACTCGCCGAAGGCGATGTCGGTCTGGCCCTTCGCGTTGCCCCGCGTCCGCCCCCGGTGGTGCTTGCGGTGTGCGGTGTTCTTCGGCATCAACATGATCAGTCACTGTCCCCGGGACGGAAGTGCGGAGTCTCATGGTGCTCGCGTGTCGAGGCCTCGATGGCCTCCTCTTCGGCCAGCAACTTCTCGAACTCGGCATCGCCTTCCTTGACGAGAGGTGCCGGTTCCATAACCTCGGCATCTGCCCCGACGGTCTCGGCAGGTGGTGTCTCGGCCTCGGTCTCCGCATCGACCTTGCGGCGACGGGCGGCTGCGGACGAGACCACGGTCCGTGGCTTGGTCTGGCCTGAGGTCTCCCCGACGGCCATGGCGGCCTCGCGCTTGATCTTGTCCTCGAGTTGGCTCTTGTAGGGGAGGATGTCGCCCTTGTAGATCCACACCTTCACGCCGATTCGGCCGTAGGTGGTGGCGGCCTCGCGAAAGCCGTAGTCGATGTCGGCCCGCAGGGTGTGCAACGGGACCCGGCCCTCGCGGTACCACTCTGTGCGGCCCATCTCGGAGCCACCGAGGCGACCCGAGCACTGGACCCGAATGCCGAGGGCCCCGGCCTTTTGGGCGTTCTGGACGGCGCGCTTCATGGCCCGTCGGAAGGCGACTCGGCCGGACAACTGGTCAGCGACGCCCTGGGCGATCAGGGCGGCGTCCAACTCCGGTTCCTTGATCTCCTGGATGTTGAGTTGGACCCGGTTGTTGCCGCTGATCTGGCCGAGTCCGGCCCGCAGGCGATCGGCTTCGGTTCCCTTGCGTCCGATCACGATGCCCGGTCGGGCGGTGTGCACGTCGACCCTCAGGCGGTCACGGGTGCGCTCGACCTCGATCCGACTGATTGCGGCATGGGGAAGTTCGGTCCGCAGGAAGTCGCGGATCCTCCAGTCCTCGATGATGTTGTCGGCGTATTCCTGCCGGGTGGCGAACCACCGCGACTTCCAGTCGGTGGTTATCCCCAGGCGGAAGCCGTACGGGTTGACCTTCTGGCCCATCAGGCACGCTCCTCGTCGACGGCCTCTTCGACAACCTCGTCGACGGCCTCTTCGACAACCTCGTCGACGGCCTCTTCGACAACCTCGTCGACGGCCTCTTCGACA
>PACE01000003.1 GCA_002699725.1 Acidimicrobiaceae bacterium | reverse complement strand
ACGGCCGCTACGCCTTCGAGCGCACCGGCTGTTGAGTCGCACGGCCCTACCATCTCCCGAATGAGCCACGACATCCTGCTCGGCCTGACCGCCGCCGAGGTCGCCCAGCGGATCGCCGACGGGCAGGTCAACGACGTGCCGGACGCCCCGGTCCGCACCACCCGACAGATCCTGCGAGCCAACGTGATGACCCCGGTCAACGCCATCATGGGCACGCTGCTGGTGCTGATCCTCGTGGCCGGGCACCCCAGCGATGCCCTCTTCGCCGGAGTCATCCTCTCGAACAGCGTGATCGGGGTGGTCCAGGAACTGCGGGCCCGCCGGACGCTGGCTGCCCTGGCCGTGCTCTCGGCGCCGAAGGCCCGGGTCGTCCGCGATGGCACCACGACGGAGATCGGGGTGTCGGAGGTCGTGGCCGACGACCTCCTCGACCTCTCCCCGGGCAACCAGGTCGTGGTGGACGGCGAGGTCGTCGCCGCCCACGGCCTGACCGTGGACGAGTCCCTCCTGACCGGCGAGGCGGACGCCGTCGACAAGGCGGTCGGCGACGAGGTGTTGTCCGGCAGCTTCGTATCGTCGGGCTCCGGCCACATGCGGGCGACCCGGATCGGCGCCGAGGCCTACGCAGCCGCCCTGGCCGACGAAGCCCGCCGCTTCACCCTCGCCAGGAGCGAGCTCCGGATCGGCGTGAACCTCGTCCTGCGTTGGCTCACCGTCATCATCCCGCCGGCCTCGCTACTGCTGCTCGCCCGGCTCCTCGTCGAGGAGGACCTCTGGCAGGAGGCACTGCGCGGCACGGTCGCGGCTGCAGTGGCGATGGTCCCCGACGGCCTGGTGCTGCTGACCAGCCTGTCGTTCATCGTCGGCGTGGTCGCCCTGGCCCGACGGCAGGCGCTGACCAAGGAACTGGCGTCGGTCGAGTTGCTGGCCCGGGTCGACGTCCTGTGCCTCGACAAGACCGGAACCATCACCACCGGCGAGATCTCGTTCGCCGGACTCGAGCCGTTGGGCGGTTCCTCCGAACAGGATGCCGCTTCGGCACTGGGTGCCATGGCCGCCGCCGAGCCCAGCCCCAATCCGACGCTGGTCGCCATCGCCGCCACCCACGGCGACCCGGGATGGCGGGTTGACGATGCACTCCCCTTCTCGTCGGCCCGCAAGTGGGCGTCCGCCACCTTCGAGGGGCATGGCCTCCACCACCTCGGCGCCCCCGACATCCTCCTGCCCGACGACGACGAGATCAGCGCCCGCGTCACCGTCCACGCNGGGGAGGGNCGGAGGGTCCTGGCGCTCACGCGCAGCGACGCCGTCGGGNACTCCGACCCCGGGTCNCTCCCCGCNGAGAGGCACCCGGTCGCCCTCGTCCTGCTCGANGACACCGTCAAGCCCGACGTCCGCGAGATCCTNGGCTACTTCGTCGAACAGGGCCTCGAACTCAAGGTCATCTCGGGCGACCATCCTGCGACCGTGGCGGCCGTGGCGAGGCGGGCCGGCGTACCCGACGCCGAGGCCGGCGTCGACGCCCGGACCCTTCCCGACGACCCGGACGACCTNGCCGACGCGGTCGACGGGCAGGCGGTGTTCGGTCGCGTCACCCCCCACCAGAAGCGGGCGATGGTCAAGGCCCTGCAGTCGCGGGGGCACACGGTCGCCATGACCGGCGACGGCGTCAANGACGTGCTCGCCCTCAAGGACGCCGACATGGGGATCGCCATGGGTTCCGGCAGCGAGGCCACCNGGGCCGTCGCCCAACTGGTGCTCCTCGACGACCGCTTCGGCACCCTGCCCCGGGTGCTCGACGAGGGGCGTCGGGTCATCAACAACATCGAGCGGGTNGCCAACCTGTTCATCACNAAGGCCGCCTACGCCGTGCTGCTCACCGCCCTCGTCGGCCTGCTCGGAGCGCCCTTCCCGTTCCTCCCCAAGCAGCTCACCCTGATCGGCACGATCTCGATCGGGGTACCGGGNTTCTTCCTCGCCCTCGCCCCCGACACCTCGCTGGTCCGNCCGGGGTTCCTGCGTCGNGTCCTGCGATTCTCGTTGCCGGCCGGGGTGGTGGCAGCCATCGCCACCTTCGCCTGCTACGANTCCGTCCGTGCCGGTGAGGCCACCCTCGCAGAGGCCCGGACCACCGCCACGATGACCCTGTTGGCGCTCGGCCTCGTCATCCTCCTGTCGATCAGCCGGCCACTCCGGCGATGGAAGCTGGGCCTGGCACTGGCCATGGGCTGNTCGTACGTGCTCGTCATGGTGCTCGAGNCCGGCCGCGACTTCTTCGAACTCGACTCGCCTCCGACCGCTGCGTGGGTCATCTCAGCGGTCTGCGTGGCGGTCGGTGGCATCGCGATCGCCATGGCGCCCCGGTTGACCGACCGCAGCGTCCGCTAGCGTTCCGGCCGACGAGCGGCTACGAGCGGCTACGAGGGAGCACAGATGTCGGACACCGGTCAGGGGCTNTTCGCCACCGCACTGGCGCAGTTCGATCGCGGAGCCGAACTGGTGGGCATGTCGGCCGACCTGCGGTCGATCATCTCACAGCCCAAGAACGAGATCATCGTCAACTTCCCCGTCCGCATGACCGACGGGAGCNTTCNGGTCTTTCGCGGCTACCGCATCCAACACAGCAACCTGCTGGGTCCCTACAAGGGTGGAGTCCGGTTCCACCCGGCGGTCAACCTCGACGAGGTCAAGGCCCTCGCCTCCTGGATGACCTGGAAGTCGGCCCTCTGCGACATCCCGTTCGGTGGGGCCAAGGGCGGCATCGCCTTCANTCCCCGCGACCACGACGAGGACGAACTCGAGCGCATCGTCCGNCGGTTCACCCACAGTCTCGGTGCCAACATCGGTCCCGACCACGACATCCCCGCCCCGGACCTCGGCTCGAACGCCCAGTCGATGGTCTGGATGATGGACACCTACGCCAACTCGACNGGCGCCACCGANCGCCAGAACGTGAAGAGGGTCGTCACCGGCAAGACGCTCGAGACCGGTGGCAGCCCCGGCCGGGAGAAGGCCACCGGCCAGGGCGTGGTCTTCTGNCTGCAGCACTGGGCCGACGAGGTGGGGTTCGACCTGTCGAGTGCCACGGTCGCCATCCAGGGTTGGGGAAACGTCGGCAGCGCCACCGGACGNATCCTCCAGGTCCACGGGGCGACGGTGACCGCCGTTGCCGACCACCAGGGCGCCATCGCCGACGAGGACGGGATCGANGCCTTCGAGCTCACCGACTGGGTGAGCGAGCGGGGCACCGTAAAGGGCTTTCCCCACGCCGGCTGGATCGACGACGACGACTTCTGGGCTTCGGACGTTGACATCTTCGTCCCNGCGGCCATCGAGAACCAGGTGCATGCCGAGAACGCCCCCAGGATCCAGGCCAAGGTCATCGTCGAGGCTGCCAACGGGCCGACGACNCTCGAGGCCGAGGAGATNCTCACCGCCCGTGGGGTCGAGATCCTCCCCGACATCCTGGTGAACGCNGGTGGCGTCATCGTGTCGTACTTCGAGTGGGTGCAGAACCGCTCGGCGCAGCGTTGGTCGCTCGACGACGTCGACTACAAGTTGCGNGAGGTGCTCTGGCGGGNCTGCGACGCGGTCGTCGAGGCGCGTAGGGACTACGAGGTGGATTCCCGTCGAGATGCCGCCTACGCCGTGGCCCTCAGCCGCCTCCAGACCGTGTACCGGCAGCGCGGCATCTTCCCCTGATCCGATCCCGGGAGGTCGNCCGGGCGTTGCTACGGTCGGCCGCATGGGCACCCGGACGCTGCTGTGTGGCGTCGGCAGCCTGTCCGACGACCTGGTCGCCCGGCTCCGTGCACGCGGCCACCTTGTCGAGGCCGTCGACCCCTCGTTGCTGGTCNCCCGNACCGATGCCGCGANTGCCGTCNATGCNGCCGCNGGTTCGCTCGGGGCCGTCGACCTCGTAGTCCACGTGCTGGCAGGCCCCGACGGGCCTACCCCCCTCGTCGACCTCTCGACCGANGCCTGGGTGGACTCCTGCGAGGACCCGATGGTGGGCGCACTCCACCTGCTCCAGGCCTGTCGGTCCCATCTCGGCGCCGGCAGCCGGGTCGTCCACGTGGTGCCCACCTCCGCNATGGGGGGAGCGCCGGGGTTCGCCGCCACCTCAACGGCCGCCGAGGGATTCCGGGCCCTGAACAAGAGCGTCGCCCGCCAGTGGGGTGCCGACGGGATCACGACCGCCGTGGTCGCCGTGGCCCCAGANTTGNTCCTCGGCCCAGCNGCGAGTTCGGCGGGTGGCGCCCTCACCGGNCCGGCGCTCGGGCGCACCGGAGGNGCCGACGACCTGGCGGGGATCGTCGANGCGTTGGCCTCACCCGAGGCTGNCTTCACGACCGGGTCGACGATCGTCGCCGACGGCGGCACCTGGATGGCGCCGTGAGCACGGACCGTGNAGTCGGGCTGCTCGAGGGCCGGGTNGCGTTGATCACGGGCGGCGCCGCCGGCATCGGCCTCGGAATCGCCACGGCGATGGCGAGAGAGGGTGCTGCGGTGGTGCTCGCCGCCCGACGGATCGAGAACGGCGAGCCGGCCGCCGAGGCNCTCCGGGACGCCGGGCACCGGGCACTCTGCGTGCGCTGCGACGTCACCAGCCGAATCGACCTGGANTCCGCCGTCGCCGCCACGATCGACNGTTTNGACCGCCTGGACTGCTTCGTCCACAACGCCGTCGGCGGCAGTGCCACCCCGGGCCCGCTCGAAGAGGTCGACGACGGCTGGCTCGGCCTGCTGGCGACGACGGTGCGGGCCTCGTTCGACGCCGCCCANGTGGCGCACCCACACCTCGCCGCCGCCGGGGGCTCGTTCCTCCTCCTGACCTCGGCGGCGGGCATGGAGGGCAGCGCCAACCTGCCCGTCTACGCCATGGTCAAGGCCTCACAGCGGGCGCTGGCGAAGAGCCTTTCGAGGGAGTGGGGGCCGGACGGGATCCGGGTGAACTGCATCGCCCCGGTCGCCCGCACTCCGGCCATGGAACGTGCGTACCTGGCCAACCCGGAACTCGAGGAGCGGCTTGTGGGTCGGACGCCGCTTCGGAGGATCGGCGAGCCGACGGAAGACGTCGGGCCGGTGGCGGTGTTCCTCGCCAGCAACCTGGCCAGGTTCGTGACCGGGCAGACGGTCGTGGTGGACGGNGGCGGGTTCCTCGGGCTCTGACCGGGAGTCCGGGGAGAGNGTCAGATCGCNCNTGCGAGTGCGGCGGCGGCCCGCTGGGCAGCCACCTGGCGNCGGCCGATGATCGGCGTGGTCGGTGCGAAGCCGGCAGTGGCCCGCTCGGACTCGGATTCGCCACCCCAGTAGCCCAGCTCACGGTTCTGGCGGGCGTAGTCCTTGCAGGGACCGGCGACCGGGCAGGCTTTGCACAACTCGTCAGCCTTGGCCTCCCGGCGGACACGTGCCTCGGGGCGTTCTGCGAAGGGGGCGAAGAACAGGTCGCTCTCACCACGGCAGGCGGCTTCGTCCACCCAGATCATGCGGTCGTCGGCCAGCAGGTACTCCGCCGCCATGGTCAGGCCATCAATGCGGGTCGCCAAGTCGGTCATCGTGAGATCTCCTCGTCTGCTTCGATGGAGGCGGTTCCTCTGCCGTCCCCCTCATGCACTGCACGTGAACGTATGCCCTTCCATGGCGCCGGTACAGGGATTGGCGATGATTGTTAGAGAACCTATCTATCGCTTCTAGCGATTGTCAACCGAGTGTCACATGCCTCGCCACGATTACTGTCCGGTAGTAACTACGCGATCGCGGACCGTGGCAACGATCGGGCACGGTGGGGTGCCATGCTCTCCCCGATGAGCACACCCGATCCGGCCGTCGACCCGGGCCCCTACTTCGACGACCTCACGGTGGGGCAGGTGCTCGAACCTGCTCCCGCCGTCACGATCGATGAGGGCGAGGCCGCCGTCTACCAGGCCATCTGCGGCGACCCCCTCGCCACGGCCCTGAGCGCGCCCCTGTCGGAGGCCGTGACGGGGATGCCTGGACGCCTGGCCAACCCGGCGCTCGTCATGCACATCTCGATCGGGCAGAGCACCGTCGCCACCCAGCGCGTCATCGCCAACCTCTTCTACCGGGGCGTAGTCCTGGGCGAAGCCGTTCGACTCGGCGAAACGCTGTACACCACAGTCGAGATCCGCGGCCTGCGCGAGACCCCCCGCCGCGACGACCGGCCACCCCGGGGACTCGCCCTTCTCGGCATCCGCACGGTCCGAGTCGACGACGGCGCCCCCGTCGTCGACTACGAGCGCTGCGCCATGTTGCGGTTCCGCGACGAGGCCGCCGAAACCGGTCACGCCGACGACCTGGGCAGCTCCGATCCCGACATCGACCTGACCGCATGGGCCGACCGGGTGCCTGTGGGCTGGGACCCCTCTCCACTGGCCGACGTCGCCGACATGGACTGGGACGTCGGCGAGACCCGGGTCGACCTGCTGCGCGACACCGTCACGGCCGCGCCAGAATTGGCCAGGCTCAGCCAGAACCTGGCGCCCGTACACCGCGACGCCGCAGCCAACGAGGGTGGTCGACGGCTCGTCTACGGAGGCCACACCATTGGACTGGCCCAGGCGTCACTGGTGCGCCGGATGCCGGGCACCGCCACGGTGCTGGGCTGGCAGTCCTGCGACCACCCCGGGCCGGTCTTCGAGGGGGATGTGCTGTCGTGTCGCCACTCGCTGCTCGAGGAGCAGGAGGCAGTCGGTGGGCGCCTGCGGGCCGTACTCACCGAGGTGACGGCTGAGAGGGACGGCACCGACGCCGGGCCCGTCCTCGACTGGCGGCTCGTGACGTGGGGCGCCTGACCCGCTAGTCAGCGGTCGCCACGACGCCGCGGTCGACGAGCGAGCCGATCTCGGACTCGCCCAAGCCAAGGTCATCGGCGAGCACCTGCTCGGTGTGCTGACCGAGTCTCGGCGCCGTCGCCGCACCCCGCCCCTCGACGCCGGCGAACGCCAGCGGCGATCCGGACACCAGGTGACGGCCCACGCCTGGCTGGTCGAGGTCGTTGAACAGCGGGTTGGCCGTCGAGCACCGGGGGTCCTCGTCGACGAGTTCGAGGAACGTGCGATAAGGACCCCAGCACACACCCTCGGCGTCAAGACCGGAGGCAACCTCGTCAAGCGTGCGTGCGGCGAACCACGGCTCGAACAGGCCGCCGAGCCGGTCGCGGGCGAGATAGCGCTCTCCCTCGTCGGCGAAGTCGATGCCCAACTCGTCGGCCAACGCCTCCACGGCATCGGTCGTGCCCGTGGCCGCCTGGAGGCCCCGCCACTGCTTCGGGCTGATCGCCACGACCATGACCCGGCGGCCGTCCCCTGTCGGGAAGTCTGAGCCGTAGGCACCGTAGAGGTCGTTGCCGATGGCCTCCCGCTGCGTGCCCAACAACTGGGCCTCGGCCAGGGAGCCGAGCATGGAGACCGTCGCCAGCGCCACATCGGCCAGGGCNAGGGTCACGAGGTCGCCGACNCCCTCGAGGATCCGTCGCCGGTCGGCGGCGAGGAGGCCGACGGCGGCCATCTGCCCGCACATCAGGTCCCATGCCGGCACCACGTTGTTGACGGGCCGGGGATCGTCACCGTGGCCCGTGGCCGACGGGTAGCCCACGGCGCAGTTGACCGTGTAGTCGACGGCGGTGGTGCCGTCGTGGTTGCCGGTGATGGCGACCATGACGAGGTCGTCCCGACGCCGGCGGAGCGCCTCGTATGACAGCCAACCGACGGCCGGGAAGTTGGTGAGGAAGTTGCCGGCCCGTCCGACCAACTCGGCGACCAGGTCCTGTGCCTCGGGGTCCCCGAGGTCGACGACCAGCGAGCGCTTGCCTTTGTTGAGGCCGTTCCAGTAGAGGCTGGCGCCGTCGGGGGTGAGCGGCCAGCGCCGGTGGTCGATGCCGCCGCCGATGCGGTCGAAGCGGATGACATCGGCCCCCAGTTGGGCCANCGTCATGCCACCCGACGGTGCGGCGACGAAGGCGGAGCCCTCGACGACCGTCAGGCCCTCGAGCGGAAGCGACACGCGCCCTAATTCAACGCGGTGATATCGGCCAGCAGGTCGGCGGCGTGCTCGTCGAGCGCCGTCGAGGCGTTGAGGTCATAGGCCCTGGCGATGGTGCCGTCGGGAGCGATCAGGTAGGAGATACGCAGCGGGAAGGCGGCAAGTCCCCCGTCGGCCGGCCGTAGCACCTCGTAGGCCTCGCCCATCGTCCGGTCCGGGTCGGCCAGCAGGGTGTANGGGAACTGCTCGCTCTCGGCGAAGGCCTTCTGCTCCTCGACGGTGTCGAAGCTGACGCCGACGATCACGGCGCCAGCGGCGGTGAACTCGGGGGCTCGATCACGGAGCCCCACTCCTTCGATCGTTCAACCGGGGGTGCTGGCCTTTGGGTACCACCACAGGGCCACCCACTTCCCGGCCAGGTCGTCGAGGGTGACGGTGTTGCCGTCCTGGTCGGGCGCCGAAAACGCCGGCGCCGCTGCTCCTGCTTCAAGCATCGCTGTCCCTTCAGGTCCAAAGTTGGATTGCCGACGACCCTAGTTGGCGGCCGCAAGGACGGCCCGATCAGCCGTCGAGGGCCTCGACCATCACCGAGTCGACGGACACGGCGTCGTCGCCACCTTCTCCGTACGGATCGTCCCCATCCGGTTCATAACCGTCGCCTTCGAACGCCCCGTCGAGTACCGACATGGCCTCTTCGAAGGCGTCGAAGACTCCGTTGTCGCCCACACCGCAGACGAGGAAGAAGTTGTCGATCGCATACTCGGCTTCGCCGGGATCCTCGAACCCGTACTCCAACCCCAGGGTTTCGAGGATTGCCAGTTCGGGCAGGGCGGAGAGAAAGTCGTCCTTGCCGTCAAAGGCGTCGGCTATCCCAGCGGCCGCCGCGGACAGGTAGGCGGCGTTCGATTGGAGTACGTCAGGGAGTTCGCCGGCCAGCCAAACCGCGTAGTCNCCACCGGCACGCATGGTGTCGGCAAGGTCGGTAGGCGTGGCCGGTCGCCGGTCCATGCCAGCGAGCGCCGTGGCGACACGTTCCTCGTTCGCCGCACACAGGCCCTCTGAGGCGGTCGGGCCGTCGTAATCGTCGGGCATCGGGTCCTCCTCGAGGATCCCGACCTCGCCGTACTCGGGCTCGAGGTCAGCGCAGGCGGCATAGGCGTCGTCGTTGCGGTCCTGGAACTCCTCGGTCCACTCCTCGTTCCACCATCCGGAGCCACCCATCTCGGTGTCCATGCACGCCTCGTGGGCGGCCCAGGCCTCGGTCGAGGCGATCTGCTCCTCGATCCACGACCTCTGGTCGTCGGGGGCCAGTTCGACGCACGACTTCATGCCTTCGAGGTACGCCGACTGGGACCGTTCGTCGTCGGAACCGGTGGCTTCGTCCATGCACTCTTCGTACGGGAGCATCGCCTCCATGACGACCAACATCTCTTCCATCCCGGCGCGCTGGTCCTCGGGTGCGAGCGACACGCACTCGCTCATTCCCCGGGCGTAGGCGGCCTGAGAGAAGTCGTCTTCGAAGCTGACGTGGCCCTCCATGCATTCCTCGTACGGGAGCATCGCCTCCATCGACTCGAGATCACGCAGCATTTCGGCCTGCGCGTCCTCGGGCAACAATGGCAGGCAGTCGCGCATGGCCTTGGTGTACGCCACCGACGACCACGAGTCCTGCGGCATCGCATCCTCGAAGCACTCCTCGTAGGGGCCCCACTCCTCGTCGTACCACCCGCCCCGGTCGCCGTCGTCCCAATCGCCGTCACCCGCACAGGCTCCGAAGGCGAAGCCGCCACCGTCCAAGATGGCGTCGGCGGGGTCGCCGCAGCCGGAAGCCAACTTCTCGTCGTCGGAACCCGGATCGGAGTAGTCCCAGAGCACATCGCAACTCCACGAGTCGCCAGACGCGCAGTCCTCAGCCAACGCGGACGGGTCGATCGCGGGCATGGCGGACTCGGTGCCTACCGCACCGGAACTCGAGTTCGGCGTGTAGCCGTCATTCGATTCCATCGCCAGGTCCATCCCACCCTTGGCCATGTCGTCGTCACCCATCATCTCCATGGGGGCACCGAGGATCTCGCCCGCCGCCACGGGGGCAAGGAGGACGTCCTCGATGCCAAAGCCGACGTCGTCGAAGGCACCCGAGAGCGCTGCGTCAAGCACCACAGCCATGTACTCGACCACGGTCTCGACAGGGCTGAGGTACCACGAACCGTCAATCCTGCGCATCACGACGAACAGGCCGTCGACGCCCATGCCCGGCATGGCGTCCTCGAGGCAGCCGTTGTGCAGGCCCGTCGAACGGTCGGGGCCACCTTCGCCCTGCAGGTCGGCCAGGTAGTCGAACGCCGCACAGGTGCCGCGGATTGTCAAAGTGGCATCGGCGGACGCAGAACCCGAACCCTCAGGCAGGGTCAGCGACCCGAGCACGTGAAGTACGACATCGGACACCACGACCTTGGTGCGTTCTTCGTCGAGCACCTCCTCGGTGGTGCCGATCTCGAGCGTGATGTCGAGTGCCGGCCCCATCTCGGCGACGAGGTCCTCGACCATGTCAGCCATCTCGTCGGTTTCCATCTCCATCCCGTCGGGCACCGACTCGTTGACCTCGTCGAACAGGCCCTGGAACATGGGGAGGTGGTCGAGGAACACGGCCATCTCGTCGGGTGCGACCGGTATCACCCCCTGGAGGGGATCCGCCAGGTCGATCGAGGGCAAGAGCACCCCGGTCCGGATCTGGGCCAGCGCGGCATCGACCTGGGCATCGAAGTCGAAGCCGTTGACCTGGTCGACCACCTGCTGGAGCACCCCGGAGGCGCTGTCGGTGCCCGTCGGCAGGCCAACCGTGGAGCCCTCGTAGTCGACCGGAGGCAGGTCGAGGAGCGTCCGCACGTATTCGAAGGAGGTGTAGAGCGGGCTCACGAACCAGCGGCCCCGCTCATGGACCACCATCACGAAGAGTTCTGATGGAAGCCTGACGTCGAGGAAGTCGCCCGACTCGTAGGCGGCCGCCTCCTCGGCCAGTACCTCGTTGATCTCACCGAGCGTGATCGACTCATCGACGGCCTCGGCACCCTCGCGGAGGTTGGCGTCCATAGCCGACGGATCGACCGTGACCCCGAGGCTGCCGTCGACGAGGTACACCTTGTGGACCCGTTCGTGGAGTGCGTCGACCCGGATGTCGAGNTCGGCAACCTGGAGGTCGATTCCTGCAAGGGGGTCGCCGCCGGCCAGCGCCCCCTCCTTCTGCGCCAACTCGATCACCCGCTTGTAGAGGTCGATNGCATGGCCGACCTCGGACGGCGGAAGCATGGCTGCAGCACCCACCACGTCCTCAGCGGCCAGCGCCACGGCGAGGCCGTTGACAGCCTCCTCGGGAGAAGCCGCACCGATCACCGAGCCCTCGGAGGCGGAGCGCAGGCTCAGGACGACGGCGACGACGACGACGACCGCCACCAGCGCCCCCAGAAGTGTCCAGCGCTTCGAAACAGGGGTCCGGTTCGCTTCACCTACGTGGTCGGTTACCTCTGTCGTATCCATGCAGCGATGGTACCGCCGGCCAACGACAGAGTGCCGGCAAGTCCGGCCAGCCAGAGCCCCGTCCCAATGTGCGTGGCGTCGGCGACATTCGCCGCCACGGCGACCACGACGGCGACCAGCAGGACGGCCCCGCCGAGCAGGCCGTGGGACGGTCGCGCCCGCGGCGGTCCGGGCCAGGTCAGGAGCAGCACCGAGGCNGCTCCGGCCAGTGGAACCAGGTACCAGGCGATCCCCACCCACCCGGGTGGCCCGCCGCCCAGGTCGTCGCCCACGACCACCCAGAGTTCGGCCATCCGGAACCCGGTGACCGACGAGCCGACGACCTCGACCCAGGTGNCCCATCCGCTCAGGATCGTGCCGACGGCCCCGAGCGCCACCAGGCCGGTGGACAGGCGACCNGCAGCAGCAGGACCGGTGCTGGTCATGCCAGCCAGGAGACCGCCTGGACCTCGCTATAGGCCTCGAGGCCCCAGACNCCGCGGTCGCGGCCGATGCCCGACATCTTGAAGCCGCCGAACGGGGCCTCGTTGTGGGGNTGGATGCTGTTGAGCGCCACGTTTCCGGACTGCAGGCGCCTGGCGATGCTGTGGGCACGTGCGGTGTCGCCGGCGTAGACGTAGCTGAACAGCCCGTAGTCGGAGTCGTTGGCGATCGACACGGCCTCGTCGTCTCCGTCGTGCGGGAGCACCACGACGACCGGNCCGAAGGCCTCCTCTCGCACGCAGTGCATGTCGGCGGTGCAGTCNGCCAAGAGGGTCGGTGCCACGTANTAGCCGGGCAGGTCGGGGCGCTCGCCGCCGGCAACCAGCGTGGCCCCGGCGTCGACGCCGCCACGGATGAACGCCTCGACGCTGTCTCGCTGGCGTTCGCTGATGAGCGGACCGACCAGGGTGTCGTCGTCGAGCGGGTCGCCCACCTTGAGCATTCCGGACACGGCCTCGAGGGTCGACACGAGTTGGTCGTAGAGGCTGCGGTGGCAGATGACCCGGGTGGGCGCCGTGCAGATCTGGCCGCTGTGGAAGCCCCACACGCTGGCGATGGCCTGCACGGCGGTGTTCACATCGGCGTCGTCGGTCATGACGAGGGCGCCCTTGCCGCCGAGTTCCATGAGCACCCGTGTCATGGTGGCGGCGCCATTGGCATAGATGGCCGCACCGATGGCCGACGAGCCCGTGAAACTGACCATGTTGACGCCCGGCGAGGCGACCAGGGCCGCCGGAACTTCAGGTCCCGACGAGGTCAGGACGTTGACCACGCCCGGCGGGAAGCCGGCGTCGGTGATGGCCTCACCGAGGCGCAGGATGCCGAGCGGGTCCTGGGGCGCCGGCTTGATGATGCAGGTGTTGCCCATCGNCAGAGCCGGAGCGATCTTGCCGGCAACGTTCACGAGCGGGAAGTTGTAGGGGGTGATGCAGGCGACCACCCCGACCGGCTGGCGNTGNACGACGGCTCCGACGAGGCCGGCCGGGCCGAGTGCGGANGCCCCGGCCGGCATGGGCTTTTCGGCAACGTCNAGGTCGCGNGGCCTCGCGTAGTAGCGGAACCNGTCGACGAAGGTGCCGCCCAACTGCAGGGTCTGAGCGATCTTCATGGTCGCACCGGTCTCCGCCTGNACGAGGGACGCCCAGTCGCCNGAGCGCTCGGCCAGGATGTCGGAAAGGCGGCCCAGCAGGGCGCACCGGTCCGCCATGGGCGTGCTGCGCCAGCCCGGGAGCGCNTGGTTGGCGGCGGCTATTGCCGCCTCGGCGTCGGCGACGGTGGCCTCGGGGGCGTGGCCGACGACGGAGGTGGTGCNGGGATCGACNACCTCGTAGGTGTCGGAGGTGNCAACCCCGTCGCCGCCGANGAGGAGCCTCCACTGCTCCTGGGGATCGATCTGCATCGTCGCTCCTGTCGGCGGGAACCCCGGACTCGACCGGAGCCTGGCTGTTCGTCAGATCGTAGGAGCCTGACGGCTGTCGACCCAACGTCGCCGCCCCGTTCGGCCCCCGGCCTCATCGGTCGGTACCGTGGACCGAGTTCGATCCACGGGTTCGTAGGGGAGGCCGAATGCTCGACACTGTGGTCCGCGGTGGCTGGGTCGTCGACGGTACGGGCGCCGATCGCCGGCGCGCCGACCTCGGCATCGTCGACGGTCGAATCGTGGCGCTCGGCGACGTCGACGACGAGGCCGCCCACACGATCGATGCCGACGGACGCGTCGTGGCCCCGGGGTTCATCGACGTCCACACCCACCTCGATGCCCAGCCCTTCTGGGACGGCACCCTCAGCCCGTCGCCCCTCCACGGCGTGACCTCGGTGGTCGGGGGGAACTGCGGATTCTCCATCGCCCCCCTGTCCGACGACCCCGCCGACGGCGAGTACCTGATGCGGATGCTGGCCCGGGTCGAGGGCATGCCGCTCGAGGCACTCCAGGAGGGCGTTCCCTGGAACTGGCGGACCACCGCCGAGTACCTCGACGCCATCGAGCCGCACCTCGCCGTCAACGCCGGCTACAAGGTCGGACACTCGGCCCTGCGACGGGTGGTGATGCACGAGGAGTGCACCGGGCGCGAGGCCACACCCGACGAGTTGGCCGCCATGTGCGACCTGCTACGGAGCGGACTGGCGGCCGGGGCGCTCGGCTTCTCGTCATCCTGGTCACGCACCCACAACGACGCCGACGGCCACATGGTCCCCAGCCGCTATGCACACCGCGACGAGCTCATCGAACTCTGCCGGGTCGTCGGCGAGTTCCCCGGCACGGGCATCGAGTTCCTGCCCATGGCCGGCCAACACGAGGATTGGGCCGTCGAGTTGATGACCGACATGTCGCTGGCCGCCGGTGGCCGCCAACTCAACTGGAACGTCCTCACGGTCACCGCCCGGAACCTCGACGATGCCCGCCACCGGATGCGGTCCGGTCCCTACGCCGCCGAGCGCGGCGCAAGGGTCGTCGCCCTCACGGTGCCCGTCACCTTCGGGCTGCGCATGTCGTTCGCCACCGGCTTCATCCTCGACGCCCTCCCCGGCTGGGAGGAGGCGATGCTGCTCCCGAGGGAAACCAAGAAGCGCCTGCTCGCCGACCCCGAACAGCGGCGCCGCCTGGAACAGCAGGCACAACAGGACAGTCCCTTCCGGGGGCTCGCGAAGTGGGAAACCCAGGTCATCTTCGACACGTTCGCCCCGGAGAACGACGGCTACTCGGGTCGCACGGTCGGCGACGTGGCCGCCGAACTCGACAAGGAGCCCTTCGACGCCCTCGTCGACATCGCCCTGGCCGACGACCTGCTGACCTCGTTCGGCCGGGAGGACCCCTTCCAGTCCCGGGAGGACTGGGAGGCCCGGATCGGCGTCTGGCGGGACGAACACGTGGTGGTCGGCGCATCCGACGCCGGCGCCCACCTCGACATGTTCGGCACCTTCAACTTCACCACCCGCCTCATCGAGGGAGCCGTCCGCGAACACGGCCTGATCGACCTCGAAGAGGCGGTGCACCTGCTGACTGCCAAACAGGCCGACCTCTACGGTCTGGTCGACCGGGGTCGGATCACCGAGGGCGCCCACGCCGACCTGGTGGTGTTCGACGAGCACAGCATCGGATCCGACCCGCTCAGCCTGCGGGCCGACCTTCCCGGCGGCGCCGCCCGCCTGTACGCCGGGTCGACCGGCATCAGCGACGTACTGTGCGCCGGCGTCCCGGTCGTGAGCGGCGGCGGCTTCACCGACGCCCGCCCGGGCCGCGTCCTGCGCAGCGGCACCGACACCCGGTGAACTGCCGGACGGGGGACCGATCGTGACCGGGCACCGCTCCTTCTTCCTCGACGAGGCCCTCGACGGCTATGTGCAGGCCCACTCCCCGGCCGTCGACGACGTGCAGCAGTCGCTGATCGGGGCGACCGCCGCCCTCGGCCCGCTGGCCCGGATGCAGGTAGCGCCCGACCAGGCGGCGTTCCTCGCCGTGCTGGTCGCCGCGGTGCGTCCGTCGTTCGCCGTCGAGGTGGGCACCTTCACCGGCTTCTCCTCGCTCGCCATCGCCCGCGCGCTCCCCGCCGTCGGGCGCCTGCTGTGCTGCGACGTCTCCACCGAGTGGACCGACATCGCCCGCAGGCACTGGGCCATGGCCGGCGTCGACGACCGCATCGACCTCGTGGTCGCCCCCGCCCTCGAGACCCTCCGGGCGCTGCCTGCCGAACAGCACGTCGACTTCGCCTTCCTCGACGCCGACAAGACCGGCTACCTCGCCTACTACGAGGAACTCGTACCCCGGCTGTCCCCCCACGCCCTCATCGCCGTCGACAACGTGCTGTGGTCCGGCAGGGTGCTCGACGCCGGAGCCGAAGACGCCGACACCGTGGCGCTGCGGGCGTTCAACGACCACGTCATTGCCGACGACCGGGTCACCTCGGTGCTGCTCTCCGTGGGTGACGGCGTCAACCTCATCCGCCTCGCCTGAGCCGCCACCCCGGCTCGGTGCACGTTCGGAGCGCTGGATAGGCTCAGGCCTTGCCGGCCGGTAGCCCACCGGACCGAGGAACGATCAGGAGTCCCACCATGGCCGAAGCCGTCATCGTCGCAACCGCACGCACCCCGATCGGCCGTGCCGGCAAGGGCAGCCTCGTCGAGGCCCGTCCCGACGACATGTCCGCCTTCATCATCGACGACGTGCTGGGCAAGGTCCCGGCGCTCCCCCGGGACCAGGTCGAGGACGTGATCTGGGGCACCGGGCAACCCGGTGGCGAGCAGGGCTACAACGTGGCCCGTGTGGCCGCCCTGCTGGCCGGCCTCGACGCACCCGGCGTCACCGTCAACCGCTACTGCTCCTCGTCGCTCCAGACCATCCGAATGGCCGCCCACGCCATCAGGGCCGGCGAGGGCGACGTCTTCATGGCCGGCGGCGTGGAGTGCGTGAGCCGCTACCAGTACGGCGCCGCAGACAACGGCCCCCACAACGCCGAGTTCGCCGATGCCGAGGCCCGCACCGCCGGCCGCTCGGGCGAGGGTTCCGATGGATGGACCGCCCCCGAGGGCTTTCCCGACATCTACATAGCCATGGGCCAGACGGCCGAGAACGTCGCCCAGCACATGGGCGTGTCCCGCCAGGCACAGGACGAGTGGGGCGTGCGCTCCCAGAACCGGGCCGAGGCCGCCCGGGACCGCGGCTTCTTCGAGCGGGAGATCTCCCCGTACACGCTCCCCGACGGCACGGTTGTCAGCCTGGATGACGGCATCCGCGCCGGCACCACCTACGAGAAGGTCTCGCAGCTCAACCCGGTGTTCCGTCCCGACGGCACGGTCACCGCCGGCAACGCCTGCCCGCTCAACGATGGCGCCGCCGCCGTGGTCGTCATGAGCGACACCAGGGCGGCCGAGCTCGGCATCACCCCGTTGGCCCGCATCGTCTCGTCGGGCGTTTCGTCCCTCAATCCCGAGATCATGGGACTCGGCCCCATCGGCGCCATCAACCAGGCCCTCGGCCGGGCCGGCATGACCGCCGACGACATCGACCTGTTCGAGATCAACGAGGCCTTCGCCGCCCAGGTGCTGCCCTCCGCCGACGCGGTCGGCATCGACCACGACAAGCTCAACGTCAACGGTGGCGCCATCGCCCTCGGCCACCCCTTCGGCATGACCGGCGCCCGCATCATGACCACCCTGCTCAACGCACTCGAGGACGGCGACGCCGAATTCGGCGTCGAATCCATGTGCGTGGGTGGAGGCCAAGGCATGGCAATGGTCGTGCAGCGCCTGAACTGAACTCTTTGTGTACCCGGCCACCCCGCTTCTGCGGGGAAGGGGGTTGGCGGAGAGTGGGGTGAAGTGGTCGCCGCGGATTGCGCTGGACGTCAGCCCTGGCCGCCCGAGGCGTCCTGTACCGAGACCTTGCCAGCGCTGATCCACGGCATCATGGCCCGCAGTTCCTCGCCGACCTTCTCGATGCGGTGCTCCCTGCCCTCGGCCTCGAGGCGGTAGAAGTTCTTGCGCCCGCTGTGGGCCTCGGCCACCCACTCCTCGGCGAACTCGCCGCTCTGGATCTCGGAGAGGATCTCCCGCATGGTCGCACGGACGCTGTCATCGATGACCCGCGGGCCGCGGGAGAGGTCGCCGTACTCGGCGGTGTCCGACACCGAGAAGCGCATCCCGCCGATGCCCTGCTCGTACATGAGGTCCACGATGAGCTTCAGTTCGTGGAGGCACTCGAAGTAGCAGATCTCCGGCTGGTAGCCGGCGTCGACGAGGATGTCGAAGGCGCTGCGGACCAGCTCGGTGACACCACCGCACAGCACCACCTGCTCGCCGAACAGGTCGGTCTCGCACTCCTCGGTGAACGTGGTCTCGATCACGCCGGCCCGTGCGCCGCCGATCCCGTCGGCGTAGGCGAGGGCCAGCGCCTCGGCGCCGCCCGTCGGGTCCTGCTCGACGGCGATGAGGCACGGAACGCCGCCACCCTCGACGTAGGTGCGGCGCACCAGGTGGCCGGGCCCCTTCGGGGCGACCATGATCACGTCGACGTCCTCGGGCGGGCCGATGAGGTCGAAACGGATGTTGAACCCGTGTGAGAACACCAGGGCGTCGCCGGGGTTCAGGTTCGGAGCGATGTGCTCCTCGTAGATCGCCGCCTGATCGGTGTCGGGCAGCAGCAGCATGACGACGTCGGCCCAGGCGGTGGCGTCGGCGATCGACTTCACGTCGAGGCCGGCCTCGGTGGCCTTGGCGACCGAGCTCGAGCTCTCCCGCAGGCCGACGCAGACGTTGATGCCCGACTCCTTGAGGTTGAGCGCATGGGCGTGGCCCTGGGAGCCATAGCCCAGGATCGCCACCTTGCGCTCGGCGATCGCCGAGCGGTCCACATCCTGTTCGTAGTAAACGTTCGCCACGGGAGGTTCTCCTGTTTTCTCGTTGTGGAAATGGTCGAAGGGGTTCGGGCGCCGGGTCAGGCGTCCTCGTCGAGGGCGACCAGGGCGACGCGGCCCGTGCGCTGCAACTCGACGATGCCGAAGGGTCGCAGCAGGTCCTCGAACTCGTCGATGCNCTTCGGCAGNCCGACCAGCGACAGCATCATGCGGTCGGCGCCCACGGACAGCACCTTGCCNCCGGCNCGGTCGAGATGTTCGACCAGTTCATCGCGCCGGTCCGGCTCGGCATCGACGGTCACGATCATGAGCTCGCGCTCGACAGCGCTTCCGGGGTGGAGTTCGCGGATCTCGACCACGTTGACGAGTTTGTCGAGCTGCTTGACGACCTGGTCGAGCGGCGCCGACTCGACGTCCACGACGATCGTGAGGCGGCTGAAGCGGTCNTCGTCCGTCGGTGCCACGGCCAGGGACTCGATGTTGAATCCGCGCTGCGCGAACAGGCCGGCCACCCGGGCNAGCACGCCGGACTTGTTCTCGACGGTGACCACGAGCGTGTGGTACCGNAAGTCGGGCTCAGCGACCTTCATCGGGGCAGGTCCGTCTGCGAGGGCGGCACGACGAGGTCCGAGTTCGTCGCACCGGAGGGCACCATGGGGTACACCTTCTCCTCGGCCATGATCCGGAAGTCGATGACGACCGGCCGGTCGTCGATCTCGTTGGCCCTGGTGATGNCGTCGTCGATNTCGTCGGGNTCGTCGACGCGCATGGCCTCGCAGCCCATGGACTGCGCCCACATCTTGTAGTCGGGCACGTCCTTCGACAGGAAGACCTCGGAGAAGCGCTCNTCGTAGAACATCTCCTGCCACTGGCGGACCATGCCCAGNTAGGAGTTGTTGAGCAGCGCCACCTTGATCGGGAACCCCTCGACAGTGGCGGTGACGAGTTCCTGGGCGGTCATCTGGAAGCAGCCGTCGCCGTCGACCGCCCAGACCGTGCGATCGGGCATGCCGGCCTTGGCGCCGATGGCAGCCGGGATTGCGTAGCCCATCGTGCCGAGGCCACCGGAGTTGATCCAGGTGTAGGGGTGGTCGAAGTTCCAGTACTGGCTGGCCCACATCTGGTGCTGGCCGACGCCGGNGGCGACGATCGTGTCGTCCGGCGTCAGGTCGCGCAGCCTCTCGATGACGTACTGGGGCTTGAGGGCCTGGCCGGGCTCCCACGGCTCGTAGAACAGCGGGAACCGCTCCTGCCAGCCGCTGATCCGGGAGCGCCAGGCGCTCCGGTCGGCGTCACCAGTGCCGTTCGCCGAAAAGTCGGCGACCAGTTCCTCGACGGCGANGCGGCAGTCGCCCTGGATGGCGACGTCAGGGCGGCGCACCTTGCCCAGTTCGGCGCCGTCGATGTCGACGTGGATGATCTTTGCGTCGGGGGCGAAGCCGTCGAGGCGGCCGGTGACCCGGTCGTCGAAGCGGGCGCCGAGGGCNACCAGCAGGTCGGCCTCCTGCATGGCGGTGACAGCCGTGAAGTTGCCGTGCATGCCGGGCATGCCGAGGCACAGCTCGTGNCTGTCGGGAAAGGCACCCCGGGCCATGAGCGTGGTGACGACGTGGATGCCGGTCATCTCGGCGAACTGTCGCAGCACCTCGCAGGCTCGGGACTTGAGGATTCCGCCGCCCACGTAGAGGACGGGGCGCTCAGCCGCCCTGATCAGGTCGGCGGCGNCNGCTATGCCCGCCGGGTCGACCCCGGTGGTCGGGTTGTAGCCCGGGAGGTCCATCTCGACGTCGTCGGACCACTCCATCNCCGAGCGGGGGTTGTTGGGATCGACGATGTCCTTGGGGATGTCGACGAGCACCGGCCCCGGACGGCCGGTCGTGGCGATGTGGAACGCCTCCTTGACGACCCGGGGGATGTCCTGTGCCTCGGTGACGAGGAAGTTGTGCTTGGTGACCGACATGGTGATGCCGGTGGTGTCGCACTCCTGGAAGGCGTCCGTGCCGATGGCGGCGTACGGCACCTGACCGGTGATGCAGACCAGTGGCACCGAGTCGAGGTGGGCGTCGCAGAGGGCGGTGACGATGTTGGTGGCGGCGGGNCCGCTGGTGACCATGGCGACGCCGGGCCTGCCGGTGGCGTGNGCATAGCCGGATGCCATGTGGCCGGCGCCCTGCTCGTGGCGNACCAGNACGTGGCGGATCGACGAGTCGATGAGNGGGTCGTAGACCGGGAGGATCGCCCCGCCGGGCAGGCCGAACAGCAGGTCGACGCCCTCGTTCTCGAGAGCCCTGATCAGCGCCTGGCCGCCGTCCATGGGTNTCNTCGTCATGTGTCCTGCTGAGGGTTGTCGGAAAGGGTCGGGCGAATCGGCATCAGTGCCGAAAAAGCGAACGACCTCCCGAAACGGGAGGTCGGTGGCACGCGGACGGTGGGTCCGGTGCCTACCGCAGTACCCGTACCTCGTGTGCCGTGGNCATGGCTGACAAGTATCGCCGGGCNGCACACGGGCGACAACCTGCCGGGTCTGCNATGGAGCGANCCCCGACGGCTACGCCCTGGTGACGGCNCCCTGTTCGGCGCCCTGGGCCAGGGCGGCGTACTTGGCGAGGAAGCCGGAGGTGTAGCGGGGCTCGAANGGCTTGANNTTGGCACGGCGTTCGGCCAACTCGGCCTCGTCGACCATCAGGTCGATGGTGTGGCCCCGGACGTCGATCACGATGCGGTCGCCCTCGGCGATGAGGGCGATGGGACCACCGTCGACGGCCTCGGGGGCAACGTGGCCGACGCAGAAGCCGTGGGTTCCCCCGGAGAAGCGGCCGTCGGTGATGAGCGCAGCGTCGCCACCACGGCCGGCGCCCTTCATGGCCCCGGTGATGGCGAGCATCTCGCGCATTCCGGGACCGCCCTTGGGACCCTCGTANCGGATGACGACGATGTCGCCGGCCTCGATCCGGTCGTCCAGCACGGCGACCATGGCGGCATCCTCGCCGTCGAACACGCGGGCCCGGCCGTCGAAGTGGTCGACGTCGAGGCCGGCCACCTTCACGACGGCGCCCAGCGGGGCGAGCGAGCCGGAGAGCACGGCAATGCCGCCGATGTCGTGGATGGGATCGTCGAAGGCGTGGACGACCTCGCCGTCAGGGGCGGGAGGATCGAGCAGTGCCAGGTTCTCGGCGACGGTCCTGCCGGTGACGGTGACCTCGTCGCCGTGCAGGAGGCCCTCGTCGAGGAGCATCTGCAGCACGACCGGCACGCCACCGATGCGGTCGATGTCGATCATGTGGTAGTTGCCGTGGGGCTTGGTGTCGGCGAGATGCGGCACCCGGGCGGCGACCCGGTTGAAGTCGTCGAGTTCGAGCGCCACGTCGGCCTCGAAGGCGATCGCCAACAGGTGCAGCACGGCGTTGGTGGAGCCCCCCAGCGCCATGACGACGGCGATGGCGTTCTCGAATGCGGCCATGGTCATGATCTGGCGTGGTCGGATGTCCTCTCGGAGCAACTGCATCACAGCGGTACCGCTGGCGTAGGCGCTGTCTCCACGGCGGCCGTCGATNGCCGCGGCAGAGGANGAACCGGGCAGCGACATGCCNATGGCCTCCCCCACGGCCGCCATGGTGTTGGCCGTGAACATGCCGGCACAGCTGCCGATGGTGGGGCAGGCGTTGCGCTCGATGGCGAGCAGTTCATCGTCGTCGATACCACCCACGGCATGGGCTCCGACAGCCTCGAACACGCTCACGACATCGAGCTTCTGACCGTCGTGTTCGCCCGGCATGATCGACCCGCCGTAGACGAAGACCGACGGCAGGTTGATGCGGGCGGCGGCCATGAGCATCCCGGGCAGCGACTTGTCGCAGCCGGCGAAACTCACGAAGGCATCGAACCGCTCGGCGTGCATGACGGCCTCGACCGAGTCGGCGATGATCTCCCGGCTNACGAGGCTGGCGCGCATGCCTTCGTGGCCCATCGAGATCCCGTCACTGACGGCGATGGTGTTGAACACCATCGGGAAGCCGCCGGCGGCGGTGACGCCCGCCTTGCAACGCGTGGCAAGCGCGTCGAGCGGCAGGTTGCAGGGGGTGACCTCGTTCCACGACGAGGCGATGCCGACCTGGGCCTTGTCGAAGTCGTCCTCGGTCATGCCGACGGCCCGCAGCATGGCCCGTGCTGGGGCCCGGCTGTCGCCGTCGGTGACCTCGTGNGAGCGGGGCTTCATGATGGATCGGTCGGTGGAATCATCCATGCCGTGCAGGCTAGNGGCGGGCAGGGTCCGTGGCATCGNCGGGTCCTAGGATCGCGCCGTGCGCCCAGTGGACCGAGAACTGCTGCGGTTGGCGGTCCCGGCGCTCGGNGCGCTGTTGGCCGAACCGCTCTACGTGCTGGCCGACACGGCGGTGGTCGGACATCTGGGNACCACCGAGTTGGGNGGGCTGGCNGTCGCCTCGGCGGCGCTGCTGTTCGGCTACGGGCTGTGCATCTTCCTCGCCTANGGCACGACGGCTGCNGTCGCCCGGCTGACCGGTGCCGGCGAGGTCGATCGGGCCGCCCATCAGGCGGTNCAGGGGCTCTGGCTGGCCCTGGCGCTCGGCGTGGTCCTGGCGCTTCTGGGCNCAGCGTTCGCCANTCCCGTGTTGCGTCTGTTGGGCGCCGACGGCGAGANCCTGNCCCAGGCGGGCACCTATCTGCGGATCAGCCTGCTGGGAGCACCGGCGATGTTGATGATGCTGGCCGGCGTCGGCTACCTNCGGGGTGTCAAGGACACGANNCGTCCACTGTGGGTGGCGGCGGGCACGGCGGTCGTGAACCTCGTNCTCGAGGTGATCCTCATCTACGGCTTCGACCAGGCCATCGGGGCGTCGGCTGCCNCCACGGTCGTGGCCCAGTGGCTGGGCGCCGGCTGCTACCTGNCCTGGATCGGCCGCGGGGTTCGTCGCCTGGACGTGTCGCTGGCACCCGATCTGCGGGTCATCGGGCGCCTGCTGGGCGTGAGTGCCGAACTCATGGTCCGNAACCTCTCNCTGACCGGCACGTTCCTCATCGCCACTGCTGCGGCGACNCGAATCGGCGTCGTGGACGTGGCCGCCCANCAGGTGGCGTTCCAGGTCTGGATNGTGCTGGCGCTGTCGATGGACGCCGTGGCCATCGCCGCCCAGGCCATGGTCGGCAACCTGCTCGGTGCCANCGACCCGGANGGGGCACGGNNCGTGGGGAGGCGCGTCATCGGCTGGTCGATCGCCATCGGCTCCGTGATGGGCGCAGCGATCGTCGCTGTGCACGGGGTNCTGGGCCAGGTGTTCTCGACGGACGACGCCGTGGTCGCCCTGGCGGGATTCCTGCTGCTGCACGTGGGNCTCATGGCGCCGCTCTCNGGCGTGGCGTTCGCCCTCGACGGCATCCTCATCGGCGCCGGGGACCAGCGGTTCCTGGCGTGGGCGATGGCAGGTGCCGCCGCGGTGGCGNTACCGGTGATGGTGGCAACGCGGCTGGCCGGCCTCGGAATCGGACCGCTGTGGGCCGGCATCTGGGCCTTCATGGTGGTCCGGGGGCTCAGNCTGGGGGNCCGCTTCCGCAGCGACCGGTGGCAGGTGGTGGGNGCCGGTTCCTGAATGCGCCGGCGCTACCCGCCCAGCACGACCGAGGGGTCGGGGACGAGGTCGCGGGCCAGCCACTGGAAGACGCGCCAGCCGATGGTGTCGCATCCCAGTGCGACGGCGGCGTACTTGGCGGCATCGTCGGAGATGGGTTGGGGGTCGGCGGCCTTGACGTGGACCTCCGCGACCCGCTCGGCCAGGACGAACAGGCCGACCGCCTCCCCCGGCGACGCACCACCGGTCAGGAGGCCATGGTTTCGNAGGATGCAGAGNCGGGTGGCGCCCATGGCCGCGGCGATGGCGTGGCCGCCGGCCGGAGTGTCGACCTCGACGTCCTCNCCCGGGTAGATCGACTGGTCGTACNCGAAGATGCACGACTCCTGGGAGATCGCCTGGAACGGCTTCANGTTGGCNGACCACGGCGTGCCGAATGCGGTGTGGGTGTGCGCCGCCGACACCAGGTCGGGACGGGCGTCGAGGATCGGCCAGTGGATGTTGTAGGCGGCGTAGTTGATGCCGCCGGCGGTGGCGCCTTCGACCACCTCGCCGGCGGGCCCGACCAGCGAGAGGTTGTCGATCGTGGCCGCCCAGAACGGGATGCCGTGGGCGAGCACCCAGAAGTGGTCGAGCCGCTCGGGATCCCGGGCGGTGATGTGGCCGTCGCCGAGTTGGCCCCAGCGCAACGCCGAGAAGATGCGGTAGCCGATGGCGACCTCCCACTTGCGCAGCAGCCGCAATTCTTCGGGATCGGTGGACTCCGATACCTCGTCCCCGTAGCCGATGACCGGGTACCGATCCAGTTCGAGCGCCATCGTCAGCTTCCCTGCTCGGTGGCACGTCGGGCCAGGAGTTCGTTGACGATGCGGCCGTCGGCCTGGCCCTGGGTGGCCCGCATGACCAGGCCGACGAAGAAGCCGGACTTCTTCCTGCGTTCCCTGTCATCGCCGCCGACGAACCCGGCCCAGTCGTCGGGGTGTTCGGCGATGAGGCGGTCGACCAGGTCCTCGAGGTCGGAGGTGTCCATGGCCTCGAAGCCGTGCGTGGCGGCGTGCGCNGTGGGGTCTCCCCCGGAGGCGACGAGGTCGGCGAGCACGGTCTTGGCCTGGGTGGCGGTGAGATCGCCGCCGGTCTCCATCGCCACGAGCGCAGCGAACGAGGCGGCGGTCAGTTCGCCCGCACCGTCGGCGAGGTTGTTCTCGACGTGGACCAGCACCCGCGCAGCATCAGCCCCGGCGGCGATCGTGTCAACCGCCAGGTCGTCCATGCCCCGCTCGACCGTGAGGGCGGTGTCCGACGGCTCGACGGCGGCGACGTCNGCCAGGCGCCGGCGNCGATCGCGGGGCAGCATCGGCAGGGTGGCACGGATCTCGGCGATCCACTCGTCGGAGGGCTCGACGGGCACGAGGTCNGGCTCGGGGAAGTACCGGTAGTCGTAGGCCTCTTCCTTGGAACGGAGCTTGTGGGTGCATCCGTCGTCCTCGTTCCAGTGGCGGGTCTGTTGCTCGACGGTCTCGCCCGATTCNATGAGGTCGANCTGGCGGCGGGCCTCGTATTCGATGGCCCGTCCCATGGACCGCAGCGAGTTGATGTTCTTGACCTCGCATCGGGTACCGAGNTCCGTGGTGCCCTCCCGGCGCACCGAGACGTTGCAGTCGACCCGCATCGACCCCTCCTCCATCTTCCCGTCGGAGGCGCCGATGGCGACGAGGATGGCCCGCAGTTCGGACACGTAGGCCCGTGCGTCCTCGGCACCGCGCATGTCGGGGGCGCTCACGATCTCGATGAGCGGCACGCCGGACCGGTTGTAGTCGATGAGGGAATNGCCGGCCTCGTGGATTCGGCCNCCGCCGCCCACGTGGGTGGACTTGCCGGTGTCCTCCTCGAGGTGCGCCCGCTCGATGCCGATGCGGCGTCCGTCGGGCAGTTCGAGGCTGCCGACGCCNTTGATCGGGAGGTCGTACTGCGAGATCTGGAAGTCCTTCGGCATGTCCGGGTAGAAGTAGTTCTTGCGGGCNAACACGGATCGCTGNATTCGACAGTCGAGGGCGAGGCCGACCCGGATGGCCAGTTCAACGGCNNTTTCGTTGAGCACAGGNAGCGAGCCGGGCAGGCCCAGCGAGACGGGGTCGACGTTGGTGTTGGGCTCGCCACCGAANTGGTTGGGTGCGGACGAGAACATCTTCGTGACCGTGGCCAGTTCAGCGTGGACCTCGAGGCCGATCACGACCTCCCAGCCCGGGATGAGGGNCTGTTCGCTCATGGTGCCGCTTCTTCGAGCACNGCCGCCGCCCGGAACATGGTGGCCTCTGCGAGTGCGGGCGCCAGGACCTGCACGCCGACGGGCAGGCCGTCGTCGCCGCTGCCGAACGGCACCGACATGGACGGGTGCCCCGCCAGGTTCGACGGGATCGTGCAGACGTCGTTGAGGTACATCAGCATCGGGTCGCCNGTCTTGTCTCCCAGGGGGAACGCCGTGGTCGGGGCGGTCGGCGACAGCANCAGGTCGAACGACTCGTAGGCCCGGGCGAANTCCTGCTGGATCAGGGTGCGAACCTTCTGGGACTTGCCGTAGTAGGCGTCGTAGTAGCCGGCCGACAATGCGTAGGTNCCGAGCATGATGCGGCGCTTCACCTCGTCGCCGAANCCGGCGGTGCGGGTGGCGGTGTTCATCTCGGCGGCGGTGTCGGCGTCGACCCGCAGNCCGAAGCGGACGCCGTCGAAGCGGGCCAGGTTGGACGAGGCCTCGGCCGGGGCGATCAGGTAGTAGGCGGAGAGGCCGTAGATGGTGGAGGGCACGGAGGCGTGTTCGACGGTGGCGCCTGCGGCGGCCAGCGCCTCGGCGGCCTGCTCGACACGGGCCCGGACATCGTCCGCGATGCCNTCGACGCTGGCTGCCTGGTCGGGTCCGCCCATGAGTTCCGAGATGAGGCCGATGCGGAGGCCCTCGACGCCCTGTCCGAGACCGCCGAGCAGGTCGGGGGAAGCCTCGGGGATCGANGTCGAGTCGCGGGGGTCGTGGCCGCCGATGACCTCGAGCAGGAGTGCGGCGTCCTCGACGGAGTTGGCGAAGGGACCGATCTGGTCGAGGCTGGAGCCGAAGGCGACGAGCCCGTAGCGGGAGACCCGGCCGTAGGTGGGCTTGACGCCGACGGTGCCGCAGAGGGCGGCCGGTTGGCGGATCGAGCCGCCGGTGTCGCTGCCGAGTGCCAGAGGGGCNAAGCCTGCGGCCACGGCAGCCGCCGAGCCACCCGACGATCCGCCGGGCACCCGACTGGTGTCGAGCGGGTTACGGGTGGGCCCGAAGGCGGAGTTCTCGGTCGAACTGCCCATGGCGAACTCGTCGAGGTTGGTCTTGCCGATGGCGACGGCACCGGCGCCGGCGAGGCGTTCGACGACGGTGGCGTCGTAGGGCGGGCGCCAGCCCTCGAGGATCCTCGACCCGCAGGTGGTGTCGATACCGCGGGTGCAGAGGTTGTCCTTGAGGGCGACCGGCACGCCGGCCAGGGGGCCGGGGTCCTCGCCGTCGGCGATGCGACGGTCGAGGTCGTCGGCCCTGGTGAGGGCCTCGTCGGCCAGCACCAGGTTGAAGGCGTGGATCTCGCCTTCGTTGCTGCCGATGACAGCGAGGTGCTCCTCGACGACGGAACGGGCGCTGCGCTCGCCGGCCCGGACGGCGGCGGCCGTGGACCGGGCGCTCATGGTGCCTCTCCGAGCACTGGCGGGACCCGGAACTGGCCGTCCTCGACCAAAGGGGCGGCGGCGAGGATCTCGGCACGGACGTCGTCGTGGCCGGGTTCATCCGCCCGCAGCACGTTGACGAGGGGGAACGGGTTGGCCATCGGCGACACGTCGTCGATGTCGAGGGCCTCGAGGTCGGCGGCGTGATCGAGTACGTCGGCCAACTGGCCCGTGAAGGCGTCGAGTTCGTCGTCGGTCAGCGTCAGGCGTGCCAAGTTCGCCACGTGGGCGACATCGTCACGGGTGAGGCGCGGTGTGGCGGTCACGGCAGGAAGGGTAGGGCCGGGCGGGATGGCTCACTCCGTATCGGCCGACGTCCCCTCGTCCTCCTGCGGTTCGCCGCCCTCAAGGACGAGCACCACCCGCTCCACCGGCGAGAGTTCCTCGTCGGCGGGTGGCGCCTGTGAGGCGATCGTGCCGCCCTCTGCCGAGCCGACGACCTCGACGACCCGGAAGCCGGCGGCGGCCAGGCGGTCCTCGGCGGCGACCAATCCCAGGCCCACTACGTCGGGAACCGGGCGCGGGATCGGTCCGACCGACACGGTGACCTCGATGGCCGACCCGAACGGAACCTCCTCGTCGGGCGCCGGCTGGAGCGACACGACGGCGCCTGCTTCGATGAACTCGTCGTGCGCCTCGACCACGACCGGTTCGAGGCCGAGGGCGGTCAGGGCGGCCACGGCCTCCTCGGCGGGACCCTCGACGAGGCCGACCGGCACGGTGCGCGGCGCCGCACCGGCGGAGACGATCAGGTCGACACCGGAGCCCCGTGGGAGTTCGGCGGCGACGGCGGCTACCTGGAGGACCATGCCCGCCTCGACCTCGTCGTTGTGGACCTCGGCGACCGTGCCGGCCGTCAGTTCGACGGCCTCGAGCAGGCGGGTGGCCTCCGGAAGGCTCAGCCCGACGAGGCCGGTCGGCACGGCGACCCGGGTGGAGCCGAGTGAGACCACGAGCACGACGGTGCCGCCCTCTTCGAGTTCGGCGCCGAAGGCAGGCTCGGTGGAGAGCACCTGGCCCTCGCGGGTGCCGTCCCGACGTTCGTAGCGGGGCTCGGCCAGCCAACCGGCCTCCACGATCGTTGCTGCGGCGTCCACCTCGTCGTCGCCCACGAGGAGCGGCACCCGAGCGGTCGACTGCTGGCTGCCCTGCCAGAGTGCGGCACCACCGAGGACGGCGCCGACGACCATCAGGCCGGCCACCAGCACCCACGGGGCGCGTCGGTTCGGGCCGACGACCTTCTCGGGTCTGGGTTCCGCAGGTGCCTTCGTCTTGGGGACGACCGGGACCTCACCCGACAACGGGGCGGCACCGATTTCTCCGGGACCGACAAGCGGGAGGGGTTCGGGGCGCAACAGCCCGGCTGACGCATCCAGGAGCAGTCTTCCGAACTCGCCGGCGCCGGGACGACGGTTCGGGTCGACGACCCCGGCCTGGACCACGGCGGGGCCGAGCGGCCCCATCGATGCGGGCACGGGCACGTCGCGGCGGCGACGGGCCCGGAGCGTGCCGACCAGGGTGTCCTCGACGAACGGCAGGTGGCCGGTCACGGACTCGACCAGCACCAGCGCCAGCGCGTAGACGTCCGACCGTCCGTCCAGCGACTGTCCCTTGGCCTGTTCGGGCGAGGCGAAGCGGGCGGTGCCGACGATGCCCTCCACGAAGATGTCGGTGCGTGAAGTCTCGGCCAGCGCACTTGCCAGGCCGAAGTCGGAAACCTTGAGGTGGCCGTCCTGGCTGAACAGCAGGTTGGCCGGCTTGAGGTCCCGGTGGACGACGCCCATCTGGTGGGCATGGTCGAGCGCCTGGCACACGTCGAGGCCGACGACGAGGGCCTGCGAGTGCGACAGGGTCCGGCCGGTGTCGAGGAGGCTGCGGAGGCTTCCACCGGCGAGGTACTCGGTGACGAGATAGGCCGAACCGTCGACCCCCCAGTCGTAGACGGTGAGGATGTTGGGGTGCTGGAGGCCGGCAACGATGCGGGCCTCTTGGGCGAGCCTTTCGACGAACACCGGATCACCGGCCAGCGCCTCGTGGAGGACCTTGACGGCGACGTGTCGACCCAGGTCGAGGTCTTCGGCGGCGTAGACGGTACCGGAGGCGCCGGTGCCGATCGCCCGGCCGAGCGCGTACCGCCCGCCGAGGACACGTGCTGGGGCCTGGTCAGGTCCCGGCCTCACCGGTCCGGACTCCGGTGGAGATCCGTCGGTCACGGCGGCGAGGCTAGCCCCTTCCCCGGCAGGTGCTCGCTAGCCTGCGTCGGGTGAACCGCCGGAACGCCCTCGTCATCAGTGTGCTTCTCGCACTCGGGGCCGGTGCCATGACGGCGGCGGTGCTGGTGGCCGGCAACAGCGATGGCGACATCGAGGTCGACTCGAACCCGGCGGTACGCGAGTTGCTGCCGCCCCGCGACGACACCGTCCTGCCACAGTCCAACGTGGGTGCGATCCTGTCTGCCGGCTGGTCCGGCGAGATCCTCCACATCGGCGGCACGGTCATCCCGCTCGACCAGCAGCGGATCCAGTCGGCACTCAACTCGGTGATCTTCCGGCCCGGTGACGGGCAGACGCTTCGGCGCCTGCCTCCCGGCGAACTGTGCGCCACCGTGCGCTACTGGCCGACCCGCACCCCGGACCGCACGGCGACGATCGACTGGTGCTTCCGCGTCGACAGCTGACGCGCCTTGTCGCCGGGCTACCCGGGCAACTCGCCCGTGGCGAGGAGGCGCTCGAAGGCGGCCAGGTCGAGCACCGGGATGCCCAACTCCTCGGCCTTCGTGAGCTTCGAGCCGGCGTTCTCTCCTGCCACCAGGGCCGTGGCCTTCTTCGACACGCTGCCGGGTGACTTGCCGCCCCTGGCGGTGATGGCCGCCCGGGCCTCGTCTCGACCCATGCCCTCGAGTGTGCCAGTCACGACGATTGCCATGCCCTCGAGGAGCTGCGGCACATCGTCGGTCCCGGTGTCGGCCGCCTCAAGGTTCACGCCCACCGCCCGGAGGCGCCCGAGCAGGGCGCGGTTGCGGTCCTCGCGCAGCCAGCCGTGGACGCTGGCGGCGATGATCGGACCCAGTCCCTCGACTGCCTCGAGGTCCTCGACGGTGGCGTCGAGCAGGCGGTCGAGGTGCCCGAAGGACCCGGCCACCAGGTCGGCGACGGTGACGCCCACGTGGGGGATGCGCAGGCCGAACAGCAGACGACCCAGCGGCTGTGACCGAGCCTCGTCGACGGCCGCCCGAAGGTTGGCGACCGATACCTCGCCGAAGCCCTCGAAGGCGGCGATCCGGTCGAAGTCGAGGATGAACACGTCGGCCACGTCGCCCAGCAGGCCCTCGGTGACGAACAGGTCGACCCGCTGCTCGCCGAAGCCCTCGATGTCCATGGCGCCCCGCGACGCGAAGTGCTCGATGCGGCCGCGGACCTGCCGGGGACAGGCGTGGTTGGGGCAGAACGTGGCGGCCTCGCCCTCGCCCCGCACGAGCCCGGTTTCGCACTCGGGGCACATCGTGGGGAACGTCCACGGCGGCCGGTCGTCGGGACGGTCGGACAGCACCGGGCGCAGCACCTCAGGGATGACGTCGCCGGCCTTGCGGACCACGACGGTGTCGCCGGGGCGCACGTCCTTGGCGGCCACCTGGTCGGCGTTGTGAAGGGTGGCGGCGGCGACCGTGGAGCCACCCACGAACACGGGCTCGAGTCGGGCGAATGGGGTGGCCTGACCGCCGGGTCCGATCGACACCTCGATGTCGAGCAGCGTGGTGTAGCGCTCCTCGGGCGGCANCTTGTAGGCNACCGCCCAGCGGGGTGCCCGGGCCGTNAAGCCCAGTTCGCCCTGCAGGNCCAGGTCGTCGACCTTGACCACGACGCCATCGATCTCGTAGTCGAGGTCGTGGCGGACCGCCTCGACGGCCTGCACNTGNTCGAGCACGGCGGCGAAGTCGTCGAAGCGCTCGGATCGGTCNTTGACCGAAAGGCCCAGGCCGCCCAGCCATTCGAGGGTGTCGAGGTGCGAACCGTGGTCGGGACCACCGACCACCTCCCCCACCTGGTACGCCCAGAACGACAGGTCGCGCGTCGCNGTGACGGCGGCATCCTTCTGGCGCAGGGAGCCGGCGGCGGTGTTGCGGGGGTTGACNTAGGTCTTCTCGCCGGCGNCCTCCTGGGCGGCGTTGAGGGCNGCGAAGGCGGCCAGCCCCAGGTAGACCTCGCCGCGCACCTCGAGCACGGCNGGGGCACCGTCNGCCAGCCGCTCGGGCACGTCGTCGATGGTGCGGACNTTGGCGGTGACGTCCTCGCCGACCCGACCGTCGCCGCGGGTGGCGGCCTGCACAAGCCGACCGTCCTCATAGCGCAGCGACACNGCGAGCCCGTCGAACTTGAGCTCGCAGGCCCAGGCCGGCGTCGGGGATTCCTCGCCGAGGCGCCGCAGCACCCGCTCTGACCAGGCGGTGAGCTCGTCGAGGTCGAAGGCGTTGTCNAGCGAGAACATCCGNACCCGNTGCCGGACCTCGGCAAAGGTGGCCTGCCCGGGGGCGCCCACACGCTGNGACGGCGAGTCNGGGGTGGCCAGGTCCGGGTACTCGGCCTCGAGTTCCCGGAGTTCGACGACGAGGGCATCGAACTCGGCGTCGGGGATCTCGGGGTCGTCGAGGGCGTGGTAGAGCTCGTCGTGGTGGCGGATCAGGGTGCGCAGTTCCTCGGCCCGTGCCGCCTGNTCACTCTCGGGATCGCCGGACACCCGTGGAGTCTACCGGCGTCCCCCTCATCGTCTGGGAGGACCGGGCGCCGGCCGTAACGTGTCGACGTGACCCGCGACTCGATCCCCGTGTGGGCCCTGCGCGCCGTCTGGCTGGTGCANCCCGTGACNCTGGGNCCGGCGCTGGCCGACGGGTTCCACGACCTCGACGGCCACACGTTCCTCTCCGTATCTGCGTGGGTNCTCTGGGGACTGGGCCTACTGGCGACGCTGGTCCCCCGCCCGGTCACGCTGACCNCCATCCGCATCGGCGGCCCGGCGGCGGCGGCGCTCTCGGTGTGGACGGCGACCACCGTCGACGACACTGCCCTCGTCGCTGTCGCCCTGGGCGGTGCCTTCGTGCTCGGCGTGCTCTCCCACTGGCCGGCGGTCGCCGACACCTACGTCGACGGCGCCTCGTACGGNGACGAGAAGNGATTCCTGCTGCGGGCCCCCGGCCCGGTGGTGCTGGCCCTCGGCCCCCTCGCCTGGGCNCTGACCGTGGCCGGAGTGGTGGTCGGACCCCTGCTGCTGGCCTCGGGCGATTCCGCCGTCGGATCCGCCGCCTGCGTGGCCGGACTGCCGATCGCCGCCGCCTCGGCGCGTGCACTGCACCACCTGCACCGTCGCTGGATCGTGCTGGTTCCCGCCGGGTTCGTCCTGCACGACCATCTGGCGCTGGCCGATCCCACGCTGCTCCCCCGTGACGCCCTCACATCCGTCGGTCCGGCCTCGGCCGACACCGACGCCCACGACCTCACCCAGGCGGCGCGCGGCATGGCACTCGAGGTGCGCTGCCGGGAGCCCCACGACCTGCGNCCCGCCAGCCGCGACGGCNNCGCCGAGGTGGTNNNCACCGAGGCGTTNCTNTGCGCCCCCNCCCGNCCCGACGCNGTNCTNGCNGANGCNANGCGGCGCCGNCTGCCGACCNCCTAACNGGCGGTGGCGCCNCCGGTGACNTCGTCACCCTCGTAGAACACGACGCTCTGGCCGGGGGCGACGCGACGGTGGGGTGTGGCCCAGCGGACCTCGTCGCCAACCAACTCCGCCTCGACCGCCTGCCCGTGGGCGCTGACCTGGACCAGCATCGGGCCTGAAACCGGGCCATCGGCCCACGAGAACACCCCGACCGGGGTGGCGTCGACCAGCAGGTCATCGGCGCTGCCGACGGTGACGGTCGCCGCGGGCATGTCGACGGCGACNGCGTAGCGGGGCTCCGCCGCACCGGCCAACTCCATGCCCTTGCGCTGGCCGACGGTGACGAGCTCGATGGCGTCGACCCGTCCCACCTCTGCGCCGGTGGCGTCGACCACCCGGCCCGGCGTGAGCGGTATGCGGCGTGCGAGGAAGTCGCCGCGGCCGTGCTCCCGGGTGATGAAGCAGACGTCCTGGCTGTCGGGCTTGCCGGCGATGCGCAGGCCGAGGGAGGCGGCCCGCTGGCGCACCTCATCCTTGGTGAGGTCGCCGATGGGCAACTCCAGGCCCGACAGTTGGTCCTGGCCGAGCATGTGCAGAACGTACGACTGGTCCTTGGCCGGGTCGGCGGGCCGGGCGATCCGGCGGGTGCCGTCGGATCGAAGAGCCACCCGGGCGTGGTGTCCAGTGGCCAGTCGCTCGAACCCGAGGGCCCGCGCCCGGTTGAGTAGTCGGTCGAACTTGACGTGCCGGTTGCACTCGATGCACGGGTTGGGGGTGCGCCCGGCGGCGTGGGCGGCCACATAGGGGTCGACGACGTGGCGGTCGAAGTCGTCGCCCAGGTTGAAGACGTGGTGCTCGATACCGAGGGCGTCGCAGACCCGGCGGGCGTCGTCCACGTCGGAGACGGCGCAGCAGCCCGAATCGGACTCGCCGCCCCACAGCCGCAGGGTGACGCCGACGACCTCGCGGCCCTCCCCGAGCAGCAGGGCGGCNGCCACCGAGGAGTCGACACCACCGGACATGGCGACCATCACCGGCGGGGCGCTCACCGGGCGTGCTCCCGCAGGCGGGCCACGGCGGCCGGGACGACGGCGAGGACGTGGTCGACCTCGGCGTCGGTGGTGGCGTGGCCAAACGACAGACGCAGCGAGCCGACGGCGTCGTCGCGGTCGACGCCCATGGCGGCCAGCACGTGCGAGGGCTCCTGGGCACCGCTGGCACACGACGAAGCGGCGCTGGCGCTGATGCCGTCGCGCTCGAGCAGGAACAGCAGCGCCTCGCTCTCGATGCCGGGGAAGCAGACATGGGCGACTCCCGGCGTCCTCGGCACGCCGTCGGGGACGGTCCGTCGGGCATCAGGGACAGCGGACAGCAGACCCGCCTCGAGGCGGTCACGGAGGGTCCCGATCCGGGCAGAGGTGGCCTCCCGGTCGGCAGCGACGAGGGTGGCCGCCATGCCGAGGCCGACAATGGCCGGGACGTTCTGGGTACCGCTGCGGCGCTCCCGCTCCTGGCCGCCGCCGCGCAGCATCGGGGCCACGGTGGCGCCTTCGCGCAGCACCAGGGCGCCCGCCCCCTTGGGGCCGCCGAACTTGTGGCCGGTGATGCTCACGAGTTGCGCTCCCCGGCAGGCCTCGGCGAGGTCCAGCCAGGCGGTGGCCTGCACGGCGTCGGTGTGCAGCAGAGCCTCCGGGGCGTGCTCGGCGACGAGCGCCGCCGCCTCGGGCACCGGGTTGACCACGCCGGTCTCGTTGTTGGCGGTCATCACCGAGACCAGCCGCACGTCGGCNATGGCATCGAGCGCGTCGGCCAGTGCGCCGAGGTCGATCCGGCCACCGGCGTNGGTCGGTACCACCACGCCCCCGGAGAGCCGCACCGGGTCGAGGACGGCCGGGTGCTCGGTGGCCCCACACACGGCGACCCCGCCGCGGATCCCGAGGACNCCNTCGACCGCCAGGTTGTCGGCCTCGGTACCACCGCTGGTGAACACCACGTCGCCGGGATCGGCACCCAGCAGAGCGGCCACTGCGTCGCGGGCGTCGTCGATGGCCCGGCGGGCCTCACGGGCGAGGCGGTGCGNCCCCGACGGGTTGCCGGGGTGCTCGGCCAGCCAGGGCAGCATCGCCTCGACCACCTCGGATCGGGCGGGCGTGCTGGCGGCATGGTCCAGGTAGGCCTCCATGGGGATCACGCTACGGGGAACTGCCGTCGGCGGGCCAGACTGTGGATATGGAGCACTACGGGCCCGAGACCTACGGCGAGCACTACGCCGACGTGTACGACGACTGGTACGGCGAAGACGGCCGGATAGCCATCTCCGAGGTCGGCACTCCCGACGAGGTCGCCGCCGGAATCGTCGCCCTGGCCAACGGCGGACCCGTCCTGGAACTGGGCGTGGGCACCGGCCGCCTGGCGCTGCCGCTGGCCGACCGGGGCCTNGCCGTCACGGGCCTCGACGCTTCGCCCGCCATGCTCGAGCGTCTGCGGGCCAAGCCCGGCGCCGACCGCCTCACGCTCGTCGAGTGNGACATGGCCGCCCCCCTGCCCGAGATGGCCGATGGATCGTTCGCCGTCGTGCTCGTGGGCTTCAACACGTTCTTCAACCTGACCACGGCCGACGCNCAGGCCTCCTGTGTCGCCGCCGTGGCNCGCCTGCTGCGTCCCGGCGGTCGCTTCGTGGTCGAGGCGTTCGTGCCGGCCCCCGAGGCCTACGACGGCGTGTCGGTCCGCAAGATCGACGTGGACCGGGTGCTGCTCGACGTGGCGGCCATCGACNCCGACACGCAGGTCATCGCCGGCCAGCGCATCGAGATCACCCCGGCAGGCAACCGGTTGTTCCCCTACCTGCTGCGCTACGCCACGCCGGAGCAGTTCGACACCCTGGCGGCTGGTGTCGGCCTGTCGCTCGAGCACCGTTGGGCCGACTGGTCGGGCACCCCGTTCGACGACGAGGGGTCGCAATCGCACGTGTCGGTCTGGCAGCGGACCGCCTGACGCCTGTCGCCCAGTCGGGCGTCAGTCGGCACGGCCCGTCAGTATCGGCAGGTCCAGCGATGGCCGGTTGGTGCGCTTGAGTTCCGAGAACGACGGGTTCGACACGAGGGCCAGCACCGTGTCGTAGAGCTCCAGGCACTCCTCGTCGGTTTCGGGCANCGCCGAGATGACCGGCCCGAAGATCGAGGGTCCGTCGGGCGGGCCGAAGGTGAGGATCGGGGTGCCGACCTCGGGGCCTGTACGGCCGATGGCCTCCTGGGTCTCGGCACGGAGCACCTCATCCCACGAACGGTCGGTCGAAGCGACCAGGTGCGAGGCGGCGAAGCCGGCGGCTTCCAGCACTCCGGCGAGGTGTTCGTCGGTCGCCACGTGCTGCCGGAAGTCGGCCCCCGATTCGGGCACGACGTGCCAGATCGAGCGGCCGAGGGCCTCGTAGAACCGNTCCAGGGCAGCCGGGCCCTCGGAGGCGCGCACGCTGGCCGCCACCCGCAGCATCCGCCGACCCTTGTCGTGCCCCTCCTGGTAGCCCTCGGGGAACTCGGCGTCGTAGTCACGCTCCTCGTTGAGGATCGACAACGTGATGAGCCGCCACTCGACGGTCAGGCCACGCAGGTCGGCAACCCGCCGCAGCCAGTTCGAGGTCTGCCAGGCGAACGGGCAGATGGGATCCCAGAAGAACTCGACGTCGGCACGCACTTCGCTGNTCATGCCCGAACCCTAGGATCACTGCCGANCGGTCCCGCAACCAGGAGCTCAACCATGGCCATCTGCCACGACGTCGACTACGAGGTGAAGGGCGACGACCTGCAGTTCGTCGAGATCGGACTCGACACGGGTGAGACCGTGGTCGCCGAGGCCGGCGCCATGATGTTCCTCCAGGAGGGCATCGACTTCGAGACCAAGATGGGAGACGGCTCGGACCCCGACGCCGGGATGTTCAAGAAGCTCAAGTCGGCGGCCGGACGGGTGGTCTCCCAGGAGTCCGTGTTCCTCACGCACTTCACCAACAGCGGCGGAGGCCGNAAGGTGGCGGCCTTCAGCTCGGGCGTTCCCGGCAAGATCGTTCCCCTCNACATGGCGAAGTTCGGCGGTTCGATCCTCGCCCAGAAGGACGCCTTCCTCGCCGCCGCCCTCGGCACGAAGTTGAGCGTCGCCTTCAACCGCAAGCTCGGGTCCGGCTTCTTCGGTGGGGAGGGCTTCATCCTCCAGCGCATCGAGGGCGACGGCATGGCCTTCCTCAACGCNGGCGGCACCATCGTCGAGAAGCACCTGGCAGGAGAGACCCTCCGCGTCGACACCGGCTGCNTCGTGGCCTTCGAGGACGGCATCGACTACTCGATCGAGATGGCCGGGAACCTCAAGTCGNCGATCTTCGGTGGAGAGGGCCTGTTCCTCGCCACGCTGAACGGCTCGGGCCGGGTGTGGCTGCAGTCGCTGCCGTTCTCACGCCTCGCCGACCGCATCATCCAGCACGCCCCGGCCGCCGGCGGCACCTCGAAGGGCGAGGGCTCCGTCCTGGGGGGCCTTGGCCGGCTGCTGGACTGACGCTCCTTGCCCATTTCGTTCTCCCGTCGGATTGGGCCACCACCTCTCGAACCGCTGGCAGACTCGGCCTGTGGACTCTCCCGCTGAACGACGCCGGCGTGGGGCGTCGATCACCGTCTCGGTCGATCTGGCGGCGCCTCCTGCCCGGGTGTGGGCGGTGATCGCCGATGTGCGGGGGCACGTCGACTGGATGGGCGACGCCGAGGCGATCCGGCTGACGTCGGAGCAGGCGGAGGGCGTCGGCACCACGTTCGAGTGCGACACCCGAGTCGGGCCGCTGCGAACGACCGACGTCATGACCATCACCGAGTGGGTGCCCGGCGAGGCGCTGGGCGTGCGCCACGTGGGGCTCGTCACCGGCGAGGGCCGGTTCACGCTCGACGGCGACGGACGGGGAGGCACCCGGTTCACCTGGTCCGAGTCGCTGGCGTTCCCGTGGTGGATGGGAGGCCCGGTGCTCGGGCTGCTCGCCCGACCGGCGCTCCGTGCAATCTGGAAGCGGAACCTGAGCCGACTGCAGGAGCAGTTCGCTATCTAGCCCAGGAGGGGGTCATACCAGTTCGCGGCTGCCCAGATGCCTCCAGCGAAGCAGGCGAGGGCGAAGGCGCAGGTCATGGCCGTTCCCAACCGGCGGGGCAGGCCGCGGCGGTCGGACTCGTCGACCAGCCACGCCAGAACGGCACCGCCCAGCAGGCCGCCGAGGTGGCCGCCGATGCTGATGCCCGGTCGACCGAACGTGAAGAGCAGGTTGACGAAGACCAGCGTGCCGATCCCCGAGCTCCACGGGTTGATCCCCCGCCGGTACTGGTGGACGACCGTGGCGCCCATGAGCCCGAACACCGCCCCCGAGGCACCGACCGTGAGGGTCGTGGGTGCCATCAGCAGCACGCCCAATGATCCTGCCGCCAGCGAGCCCGTGTAGAGGCCGAGGAAGCGGACCGGCCCGTGCAGGCGCTCGAGGGCGTTGCCGAGCATCCAGGCCAGGAACATGTTGAAGCCGATGTGCAGCAGCCCGGCNTGCAGGAACGCCGACGTGGCCAGCCGCCACCACTCCCCCTCGTCGACGCCGAGCGGTCCGATGCACATCTGGCCGATGAACGCCTTGCAGCCGAAGCCGACGAGCCCGAAGTCGACGCCGACGTCACCGAGCGATCCGGCAAGCGAGGCACCGCGGCTGAGTGCGTACAGGAAGGCGGCGGCGTTGAGGGCGATGANCACCCGGATGGCGATCGGGTCCCGGTGGGCGAACGACGAGGGGGCAGGGGTGTGCCGGCGGTGGACCTGCCGGCGACGGCCGACGGCGACGGGCCCCACGCACGACGGGCAGTGGAAGCCGACCGACGCCTGGTGCATGCACAGGCCGCAGATGCGCCGGTCGCAACGCTGGCAGGTGACGCCGGCGGGCCGGTCGGGATGCCAGTGGCAGGCGTCGGCCTCGGGGGAAGTGCTCACGCCCGCACGGTACCGGGCGCCCCCGGGTCCGCTGCGTCGCCTCAGAACCGGATGATCACCGGGACGCAGTCGGGGTCGGAGGTCCAGGCGAACAGCATCAGCTGGGGTTCGTCGGTCGTAACGGTGGCGTGCCGCGTGCCGGTCGGGTGGAAGATCGTGGCGCCCGGACCGCGGCTCGTCCACTCGTCGCCCATCTGCCAGTCGGCGGTGCCGGCCGCGACCCAGAAGGTCTCGGTGGCCTTGTGGACATGCGATGGATAGGTGACACCCGGACCCTGGACGACGGCACCGGCGAAGACGTCGGCGCTGGCGTAGAGCGGGGACGGCTCTTCGAGGCCGCCGCTGCTGATCGGATTGGTGCCCACGATCGGGGCATAGGCGTAGTTGGCCCGCATGTGATCCATGTCGGACTCACCGGCGTGCTCGGCATACGGGATCGCCCACCCGATACGGTCGGCCACGAGGCGCAGCAGTTCGCCCGGTGCGCCGACGACGGCATCGAGACACGGTCCGAGGTGTTCGTCGACCACCGGGTAGGTGGGCTGGGGTCCGCCTCCGAGCGGCGTGCACGCTCCCAGCGCATCGACGAGGACGCCCATGGCATCGGCCATGGCAGGGTGGCGGCTGGCCTCGGCGTGGGCGAACTCGGCGAAGCCGTCGAGGAAGGGGTCATGATCCACAGGAGCACTCATCGCGCGCACCCTAGACCCCGAGTGCGCTTCGGCTCAGCGGCCTCTGAAAGTCGCCCTGCCGGGGCCGTTTTCGAAGAACGAGGCCACGCCGTTGGCGGCGTCCTCGCTCTCGAAGACCTCCATGAACAGGTCCAGTTCGAGATCGACGCCGTCGGCCAGCGTGCCCTGGATTCCCTCGTCGATAGCCCGCTTCGAGGCCCGCAGGGCGACCCGGGGTCCCCGGGCGTAGCCGGTGGCCCGTTCGACGGCCCGTTCGAGCACCTCGTCGTCGGGGACCACCTCGTCGACCCAACCGATGACGAGCGCCTCGGCGGCCTTCACCTGGGCACCACCCCAGATCAACTCCTTGGCCTTGGTGACACCGACGAGGCGCGCCAGGCGCTGGGTGGCGCCGCCGCCGGGGATGAGGCCGAGCAGCACCTCGGGCTGGCCCAGCACCGCCCCCTCGCCGGCGATGCGGAAGTCGCAGCACATGGCGAGTTCGGCGCCGCCGCCGAGGGCGAAGCCGTTGACGGCGGCCAGCGTCGGACAGGGCACGGTCTCGAGGGCGGCGAAGCCGACCCGGAAGGCGTTTCCCTGGGCCTGGCGGGTGGCGGGGTCGGCGAAGACGGTCAGGTCGGCGCCGGCGGCGAAGTGCCGTCCTCCACCGGTGAGCACGAGGGCTCCGGGTGGCTCGGCGTGACAGGCCTCGGCCAGGTCACCGATCTCGAGGAGCAGCGCCGTGTCGAGGGCGTTGACCTTGGGCCGGTCGAGCGTGGCGATGACGACGTCGTCGTCGGTCCGCTCGACGCGCAGGAACTCGAAGTCAGGAGGAGAAGCCACGGCCGGGAGGGTAGTGACCGCCGGGAGGAACCGGGGAATCGCGCCTAGAGGCTGACGGCGGTCCCGGAAGCCTCGACCGTTTCGCCCACGTTGAGCACGGCGGTCACTCCGGGGACCCGGTCCTTCATGATCCGCTCGATGCCGGCCTTGAGAGTCTGGTCCGAGGCCGGGCACGACACGCAGGCCCCCACCAACTCGACGGTGACCTCGCCGGTGGCCTCGTCGACGCCGTGGAGGACGATGTCGCCATCGTCGGCCTGGATGGCCGGGCGGATGATGTCGATGACCTTCTCGACGCGCTGCAGCAGTTCGCCCGCAGGCTGGTCGGTGGCGACATCGATCGACATGCCCACAGTCTCGCAGCAGCGACCCCGACTGCCACCCCTACAGTGGCGCCATGTCCGCGACCGCGCTCGTCCTCGCCCACCAGGGTGGGTGGGACGAGATCCTGATGGTCGCAGCGCCTCTGGCGCTACTGGCCTGGGTGCTCTGGCTGGCCGACCGCCGGGCCCGGCGAACGGAACCGCCGGACTCCCAGGGCTGAACCCTCAGGCGTGGTCGATGTCGGCGCCGAGGGAAGCCAGGCGTCCGACGAGGTCCTCGTAGCCGCGGGCCACGTGGTGGGCGTCGCCGACGAGCGTTTCGCCCTCGGCGGCCAGGCCGGCCACCACCAGGGCCGCACCCGCCCGGATGTCGGGCGCACGCACCGGCGCCCCTGACAGCGCCTCGACGCCCTGGATCACCACGTGGTGGCCCTCGGCCCGGATGTCGGCGCCCATGCGCAGCAGCTCGTCGATGGTGCGGAAGCGGCCGCCGAAGATGTTCTCGGTGACGATGCCGACCCCGTCGGCGACGCTCAGCATCGCCACGACGAACGGCTGGTAGTCGGTGGCCACGCCCGGGTACGGCAGCGTCGACACGTCGACCGGACCCAGCCGCCCGGGCGACATCGCCCAGAGGCCGTCGACGGTCGGCGACACNCGCATCCCCATCTCGCCCAACTTGGCGAGGAGCATGTCCATATGGTCGGCACGGGCGCCCTCGATGGTGATTTCGCCGCCGGCGATGCCGACGGCGGCCAGGTAGGTGGCGGCCTCGATGCGGTCGGCGACCACGGTGTGNTCGACGGGGGCCAGCCGCTCGACCCCGTCGATGCTGATGGTCGAGGTGCCGGCGCCGGAGACGACTGCGCCCATGCGGTTGAGNAACGTCGCCAGGTCGGCGATCTCGGGCTCACGGGCGGCGTTGTCGATGACCGTCGTGCCCTTGGCGAGCACCGAGGCCATGAGCAGGTTCTCGGTGGCACCCACGCTCGGGAACTCGAGCAGCACCCGGGCGCCGGTGAGGTTGTCNGCCCGAGCCTCGATGTAGCCGTGGCTGGTCGTGAACTCGGCGCCCAACTCTTCGAGGCCCTTCAGGTGCATGTCGATGGGCCGGTGGCCGAAGTCGTCGCCGCCCGGGACCGACACACGGGCCTCGCCGAGGCGGCCCAGCAGCGGACCCAGTACGACGATCGAGGCCCGCATCCGCTCAACCAACTCGTAGGGGGCCTCAGGGACGACGTCGTCGGGTACGTCGATGGTGGCCGTGCCGCCCTCGTGGACGACCGTGCAGCCCATGCGCTCGAGCAGTTCGCCCATCCACGTGACGTCGGCGATGCGGGGCACGTTGTGGAGCACCGACCGGCCCGGTGCCAACAGGGCAGCCGCCATGAGCTTGAGCGCCGAGTTCTTGGCGCCCGACACCCGGACCGTGCCCTCGAGGGGCCCGGACCGGCGGACGCGGATCGCAGCGGCTTCCGGGACGGGATTCACACCCTCAGTATGCTGCGCCACGCACCGGACCGGAAGGGAGCCCCCATCACCAGGACCTCGCACGACCTGGTGGTTGACGACGCCGGCCTGGCGGAGTTGCGCACGCCCCGCGACGACCTGGTCGGCGAGCGGGCCGACGGCGACGACCGCTTCGTACTCGACCACGGCCCCTTCGAGCGCTATGAGCGCACCCTCGTCGTGGCGCCGGCGCCCGAAGGCCGGCACCGGGTCACCGAGTCGTTCGCCTATCAGCTGGCCCTACCGGTCTGGTCGGTGCTGTTCGCCCTCCCGATGCGCCTCGGCCTGCACCACCGGCGCACCCCGTGGTGGGCGCCCCCCGACCGGCTCGACGCCCGGGCCGCACGCGTCATGGCCCTGCTGGCCTGCATCCAGGTCGTCGACGGCTATCTGGGCACGGTCATCAGCCAGACCATCACCTTCGCCGCCGACGAGTTCGACCGGGGCGACACCGCCCAGGGCGTGACGCTGGCCGTCATCCGGCTGGGCGTGCTGGTCGCCCTCGGCGTGATGTTCCTGGCCGACCGCAAGGGCCGTCGACGNCTGCTCCTGGCCACGGCCACGGCGGCGGTGCTCTTCACGGCGCTGGGCGCCCTCTCCACCGGGCTCTGGTTCCTCGGCGGTTCACAGCTGTTCGCCCGTGGCCTCACGACCGGCATGGGGATCCTCATCGGCGTCTACGCCGCCGAGGAACTCCCNCGCGGCGCCCGCGCCTACGGGCTGAGCGTCCTGGCGCTGGCCGCCGCCCTCGGTGCCGGCATGGCCGTCTGGGTGCTGCCGGTCGCCGACCTGCACGAAGCCGGCTGGCGGATCGTCTACGTGGTGCCGCTGCTGTCGCTGTTCGGCCTGGCCGCCGTCGGCCGGCGGCTCCCCGAGTCGCGTCGCTTCGAGGCGAACATGCCCGAGGCCGCTCCGCACGACAGGGATGGAGCGGCCGAGCAGCCCGGCATTGAGCATCGACGCCTCCTGCTGCTGGCCGCCGTGGCGTTCCTGTTCCTCGTCTTCGCCGCCCCGGCCAGCCAGTTCCAGAACGACTTCCTCAAGGACCACAGGGGGTTCACCGCCTCGGGGATCACGCTCTACACGATCCTCACGACGACGCCGGCCGGCATCGGCATCTTCATGGCCGGACGCCTGGCCGACACCCGGGGTCGGCGGGGCGTGGCCTCCATCGGCCTGCTGGGCGGCACAGCGTTCCTGGTAGCCAGCTACTACGCCACCGGAGGCCTGATGTGGGGCACCCACCTGGTCGGCGTCGTCGTCGGGTCACTAACCGTGGCGATGGGCGTCTACGGCCCCGAACTGTTCTCGACCCGCCACCGGGCACGGGCCAACGGCCTCATCGTCACCCTCGGCGTGACGGGCAGCGCCTCGGGCCTGCTGCTCGTGGGCTTCCTGAGCGACCACTTCGACAGCTACGGACACGCCTTCGCAATCGCCGCGATCGGCCCGCTGCTGGCCACCGTACTGGTGCTCTGGCGCTTCCCCGAGACGGCAAAGGTCGAACTCGAGGACCTCAACCCCGGCGACGCCCGGATCGACTGAGGCGCCGGAGCTCCGCCTACAACTGCGCCAGCCAGGCCTCGACGGCGTCGGCGATGGCCTCGTCGGCGCCCTTCAGGTCGTGGCGCTTCCCCGGGATCCACACGGTCGTGACCGGGCCGGGGATCGACCCGAGGTGCTCGGCGAACTCGTCGGGCGAGCCGAACGGGTCGCGGTCGCCCGAGACGAACAGGCACGGCACGTCGATCGCCGGGAAGTGGTCGACCCGGAGGTTCTCGGGTCTGTCCGGCGGGTGCAGCGGGTAGCAGATGAGCACGAGCCCGGCGGCGGACATTCCCTCGGCGACTGCCATCGAACACATCCGCCCGCCCATCGACCGGCCGCCGAGCACCAGCCCGGCAGGGTCCACGCCNACCCCCTCGNCGAAGGCCGGCACGTCCTCGGCCAACGAGGCCAGCAGCTTCGGCGCACGGTCNGGGAACCTGCGGCCCTCACGCCGGTACGGNAAGTCGTAGCGGNCNACCGGCAGCGGNGCGAGGCGCTCCTCGAGCAGCACGAGNCTGGAATGGCTCGAATCCGAGCCGGCACCGTGTGTCAGGAACAGACCGGAGGCGGGCATGTGGCGAGGGTAGACGCGGCACCGGCCTCCGGGACGACCCTCGGATAGCCTGACGAAATGGCCGACCCCGACCGGCATGACGAAATNGTCGCCACCATGACCGGCGGCATGGCCCCCACGCCGCCGTCGTTCGCCGGCAGCGAACGCCTCCACCCGGACGGCCGCCCGAAGGGTGCCTTCCGGGACGAACTGCGCCGCATCCCCGTGGCCCGCAACGTGGCGACGGTGCTGGGCGCCCTCGCCACCCCGGTGCTGGTCGTGTGGACCGCCGTCACGCTCGCCCACCCCGCCGCCTGGATCGCCGCCTTCCCGGCCATGGCGCTGGCCCAGAACCGGCTGTTCATCCTCCACCACGAGGCCGCCCACCGGGTGCTGTTCCCGAACCGCCGCATCAACGACGCAGTCGGNATCACGGTCATCGGCTGGCTGACCTTCGGCACCGGCAGCCACGGCTACCGGCTCGGCCACATCAACCACCACCGCGACGAGTTCGGCCCGAAGGAACCCGACTTCCTCCTCTACAGCCTCTACCCGATCACCCGGGCGTCGATGCGCCGCAAGATCACCCGCGACGCCAGTGGCGTGTCGGCCTTCCGGATCGTGCGGCCCCGGTTCCAGCGCCTGGGCGAGGCCCGCCACCGGCGCCTCACCTACCGGTTCCTGCTCGGACAGGCGCTCATCGCCGGCGCCTTCGCTCTGGCCGGCCATCCGTGGCTGTACCTGCTGCTGTGGATGCTGCCGTGGGCATTCGCCTACCAGGTGCTCAACCGGNTGCGTGCCATCGCCGAGCACGGCGGCATGACCCGCTCCGCCGACCGNCGACGCACCAGCCGCCACGTCCGCCAGACCCTGCTCGCCCGCCTCCTGATCGTCCCCTGCAGNGTCGGCTACCACCTGGCCCACCACGTCGACATGACCGTGCCNATGTGGAACCTGCCCCGCCTNCACGATGCACTCGTCGGGGACGGGTACNTGGGCGACCTCGAGTGGCCGAGNTACCGGGCGCTCTGGCGGGCCCAGCGCTCCCGCCCGGTGGAACCCGCCGCCGCCTGAGTAGCCGCCGGGCTCAGATGTCGACGACCTCGACCACGTCGAGGTTGCGGAAGGCGACCCCACCGCTCGACTCTTCGATCTTGGCCGCCTCGTCCTGGGTGGTCTCGTGCCCGCTGTTGGCCATCGCCTCCTCGTAGGAGTCGAACTCGATGATCTGCACGATGAGTCCGGGATCGTCCCGGTCGACGCAGACCGTGGCCCGTCGGGCGGTCGTCTGGNCGCCCATCAGGTCCCTGAAGCGGTGGACGTCGGCCACCGCATCGTCGGCTGTCGAGCGGAACTCCATCAACTGGTAGAAGCGCATTGCCCGTCCCCCTGCTCGTGCTTGGAGACGCCACCCTTCCACGCGGCGTAGCGACATGCCAATGGCGATTCGGCATGCGAGACGGTGGTCTGGGAGAATCCACGAGGCAACGACCCTCGACCGAGGAGGCCGACCATGGCCGCAGAAGTCACCATCTCGTCCGGACGACTCCAGGGGATCGACGAACAGGGCGTGCACGCCTTCAAGGGGGTTCCCTACGCAGCGGCCCCGGTCGGCGGCCTGCGGCTCCGACCCCCCGTCCCTTCGGCGGCGTGGGACGGCGTACGCGACGCCGGCACCTACGGCCTCACCGCCATCCAGCAGTCGATGCCGGGGATCTTTGGCGAACTGGGCACGCCGCAGAGCCCGGCCGGCGACGACTGCCTCAACCTCAACGTCTGGACACCCGATCCCGGCGCCGCCGGGCTGCCGGTCCTGGTATGGATCCACGGCGGGGCGTTCTATGCCGGAAGCGGGGTCGACGACGTCTACAACGGTTCCGCCTTCGCACGGGACGGGGTCGTCTGCGTCACGATCAACTACCGCCTCGGCGTGCAGGGGTTCTGGCACCTCGGCGAACACTTCGCCGAGTTGTCCGAATCGGGCAACATCGGCCTCCTCGACCAGATCGCAGCCCTCGAGTGGGTGCAGGAGAACATCGCCGCCTTCGGTGGTGATCCGGCACGGGTGACCATCGCCGGCGAGTCCGCCGGAGGCATGAGCGTGAGTTCCCTCATGACGATGCCGGCGGCCCGGGGGCTCTTCCGGCGGGCCATCCCGCAGAGCGGTGCCGGCCACAACGGCCTCGGCGTCGAGACCGCCTCGATGATCGGCGGCCACATGCTCGACATCCTCGGTGTGGCGCCGGGCGACCTCGACGCGCTCCTGCGGGTGCCGAATGAAATCCTGCTCGACACCCAGGTGAAGTTGGGCGACGAACTTCAAACGACCCGCGACCCGGCACGCTTCGGCGAGGCAGCGGCATCCGCCATGGCGTTCCAACCCACGTACGGCACCGAGGCCCTGCCCCAGCGCCCCATCGACGCCATCGCCGCAGGTGCGGCCGCCGACATCGACCTGATGATCGGAACGACGAGGGACGAGGCCCTGATCTTCATCGTGGACCTCAAGGACATCTTCAACGANGAACTGGTGGCCATGACCGTGGATGCCGTGTTCGGCATGGCCGGAAGGGACGGTTCGGCAGTGCTCGACGTGTATCGCTCCAACCGGCCCGATGCAGAGCCCCACGAGATCGCGGCCGCCATCGAGAGCGACCGGATGTTCGTCGTTCCCGCCATCCGCATGGCGGACGCCCAGGCGGCCTACAACCCGAACACCCGGCTGTACCGGTTCGACTGGCAGGCGGACGTCGCCTGGGGTGCCCACCACTTCATCGAGGTGCCGTTCGCCTTCGACCAGCTCGACAACCCCCAGGCCCGTGGGTTCTCGGGAGACGACCCGCCCCGTTCACTGTCNGCNGCAACGCACGCCGCGTGGGTCGGCTTCGTCAGGGACGGNGATCCCAACCACGAGGGCCTACCCGAATGGCCCCGCTACGACGCCGAGACCCGGCCCACCATGCTCTTCAACGACACCTGCAGCGTCGAGAACCGGCCCGCCGACGACGAAGTCTCCCTCTGGGAGGGCGTGGTCTGACCCCGTAACCGGCGGCNCTGGAGGCCAATCCGCGGCCTACGCTCGTCTGATGGAGGAGGAACTCGTCAAGATGCTCCTGGCGGTGGCGCTGGGCGGCGTCATCGGCTTCGAGCGCGAGTTGCATGAGAAGGCGGCCGGCGTCCGCACGATCATCCTCATCACGCTGGCCTCCACGCTCTTCACCCTGACCTCGATCGAGATCGCCGGGAACGCCGACCCGGGCCGTGTGGCCGCACAGATCGTCACCGGAGTGGGCTTCCTCGGCGGAGGCGTGATCCTCAAGGAGCGGGGCAGCGTCGTCGGCATCACCACCGCCGCCACGATCTGGATGGCGGCCGCCATCGGGGTAGCCGTCGGGATCGGCGAGTACGCCGTCGCCTCGGCCACCACCGCCGTCGCCTTCCTTGTGCTGCTGGCCCTGCCCGCCCTGGAGCGCCACATCGCCACCCTCTCCTCGCAGCGCTACCGCGTAACCTGCGCCGGGAACGGCAGCCACCTCGACGACGTGGGAGCCCTCTTCGCCGAGGCCGGCCTCAAGGTCCGAAGGATCGTCCAGACGAAGGCGGAACGTAGGTCACGGATCGAGGTCAACGCCAGTGGCCGTCCCAGGGCCCATCAGGCCGCCCGACAGGCACTGTTCGAATCCGACTTCGTCGAGGACTTCCGCTAGTCGGGGGACCGGCGCTCAGACCAGTCGCCGGAGTGCCTCGGTGAGGGTCGTGGCGGCGGCGGTCAACTCATTCTCCGGCGTGTCGCCGGCGGCCAGCAGGTCGACCAGGTCGGCCGAGCGCTCGCCGAGGGCGTCCCAGAGCTTCGGGTCGATCCCGAAGGGCGGCCGGTGTCCGGCCAGAAGCGGAGCCAGTTCGATCAACTTCGACACCCCGGCGTCGTCCCGGGGGTCCTTGCGCAGTCGGTCGCAGGCCACGAAGACCTGGGTCATCATGCGGTTGCCGTCGAGCCCGTCGAGTTCGGGCCGGTCGTCGGAACCCGATTCGAAGGCGTCGATGGCGGTCTCGACGGCGTCCTCGTCGCTGGCCAGCACCACCAGGTCGCCGACGTCGTCGAATTCGTGGGCGATCCCGAGCCGGGCCAGCAGGTCGGAGAAGGCGGTCTGTTCGTCGTCGGCCCAATCGGTCAACTCGTAGGCCAACTTCTCGGCGTCGGGATCGAGGGCCGGTCCGCCGGTCGACTCGGCGACGACGAGGAGTTCGTCCACCGGTGCCTCGTCGGCCGCCCGAACCACCAGGGTTGCGCCCTGCCAGGCGTGGGCGATGCCGTCGTCGGTCAGCAGCTGGTCGAGGATGCGCCGAGCTTCGCCCGCCCACTCATGGAGTTCGTAGGCCAACTGCTCCTCGTCGGACGTCCCCACGGCCCCGGCGTCGACCGGTGCCGCGTCGACTAGCGCCACCCCGCACTCGAGGCAGTCGGCGACGTTCGGGGCGTACTCGATCCCGCACTGGAAGCACCATGGCATGGGCGACATCCTGACACCCCGGCGGTCCGCTCCCACCCTCATCGACGTGGACACCGTCGGGGTCGTCCCGACCCTGTCCGGCAGGAGTAGCGTCGTCGGTCGTGAACACCGATGGAGCGAATGCCGAAGCCCCCGATCGAAACCTGGCCCTCGACCTGGTCCGGGTGACCGAGTCCGCGGCACTGGCCGCCTCCCGCTGGATGGGCCGTGGTGACAAGGAGGGAGCCGACGCCGCCGCCGTCGACGCCATGCGCAAGATGCTGCGCACGATTCCGATGGACGGCACGGTGATCATTGGCGAGGGCGAGAAGGACGAGGCGCCGATGCTCTTCAACGGTGAACGGGTCGGCGACGGCACGCCCCCCGGAGCCGACATCGCCGTCGATCCCATCGACGGCACGACGCTGACCGCCCTGGGCCGCAGCAACGCCGTTGCCGTCATCGCAGTGAGCGACCGGGGAACCATGTTCGACCCGGGGCCGTGCGTCTACATGGAGAAGATCGCCGTCGGCCCCGAGTGCGCCGACGCCATCGACATCAACCTTTCGCCGACCGAGAACCTCCAGCGGGTGGCCGAGGCGAAGGGTGAGTCGGTGCGTGACATCACCGCCGTCATCCTCGACCGCGACCGCCACAACGACCTCATCGCCGAGGTGCGCGACGCCGGTGCCCGCATCCGGCTCATCCCCGACGGCGACGTGGCCGGCGCCATCTCGGTCGCGTGGCCCGACTCCGGCGCCGACATCCTGTTCGGCATCGGCGGCACCCCCGAGGGTGTGATCGCCGCCGCAGCGCTCAAGTGCATGGGCGGCGTGCTCACCGGCCGCCTGTGGCCACGCAACGACGCCGAGAGGTCCGCCGCCGTCGAGCGCGGATACGACATCGACGCCGTGCTCATGACCGAGGACCTGGTGGCCGGCGACAACTGCTTCTTCGCCGCCACGGGTATCACCGACGGCGACCTGATGAAGGGGGTCCACTACGCCAACGGCCAGGCCCACACCCAGTCGCTGGTCATGCGGTCGAAGTCCGGCACCGTCCGCTTCGTCGAGGCCCACCACCGCCTCGAAAAACTCGAGAGGTTCTCCATCGTCGGCTACTGAGCCGGGGGGCGGGGTGGCCCGCCCGGGAAGAGCCTGTGGGGCCGGTCAGCCCTCGGCGCCGGCAACAGTGAGGCGGATATCAGCCCGGGACAGTGCGCCTTCGGCGTCTTTGTCGTCCTTGTCAGCCGCCAGCGCCGACTCGGCGGCTGCCTTCGCCACCCGGACACGCTCGACGTCGATGTCGCCGGCGGCCTCGGAAACGTCCGACAGGATGCTGATCTTCGTCCCGGCCACCTGCACGAATCCCCGGTGCACGGCGAACGTGTCGCGGTCGCCGTCGGAGCGCACCACGTCGACCGACCAGACGGCCAGCACGCCGATGAACGGCACGTGGCCCGGCTGAAAGGCGATGTCACCGCCACCCACTGTGCGGGCGATGACCATGTCGGCCTCTCCCTGGTAGGTGATGGCCTCCGGCGAGACCAGTTCGATCTGGAACGTCATGGCGTCGCTCAGGCCTCGAGCTCTCGGGCCTTGCGCTGTGCGTCCTCGGCGCCGCCGACGTTGAGGAACGCCTGCTCGGGCAGGTCGTCGAACTCGCCATCCACGAGGGCGGCGAACGAATCGACCGTCTCCTGGACGGGCACGGTCACGCCGGGCAGGCCGGTGAAGACCTCGGCCACGTTCATCGGCTGCGACAGGAAGCGCTGCACCTTGCGGGCACGAGACACCGTGATCTTGTCCTCTTCCGAAAGTTCATCGAGACCGAGGATGGCGATGATGTCCTGGAGCTCCTTGTAGCGCTGGAGGATCTCCTGCACCCGGCGGGCCGTGTCGTAGTGCTTCTGACCGACGACCTCGGGGGTGAGGATCGTCGAGGTCGAGGCCAGCGGGTCGACGGCCGGGTAGATGCCCAGGGCAGCGATGTCGCGGCTCAACTCGGTGGTGCCGTCGAAGTGGGTGAACGACGTGAACGGCGCCGGGTCCGTGTAGTCGTCGGCAGGCACGTACACGGCCTGCATCGACGTGATCGAGCGGCCTCTGGTGGTGGTGATCCGCTCCTGGAGCTGGCCCATCTCGTCGGCCAACGTCGGCTGGTAGCCCACGGCCGACGGCATGCGGCCCAGCAGGGTCGACACCTCGGAGCCGGCCTGCACGAACCGGAAGATGTTGTCGATGAACAGGAGCACNTCCTGGCCCTGCTCGTCGCGGAAGTACTCGGCCATGGTCAGTGCCGACAGGGCCACCCGCAGGCGGACACCCGGCGGCTCGTCCATCTGGCCGAACACGAGGGCGGCCTTTTCGAGCACGCCCGACTCCTCCATCTCGAGCAGGAGATCGGTGCCCTCACGGGTGCGCTCGCCGACGCCGGCGAACACCGACACGCCACCGTGGTTGGTGGCCACGCGGTTGATCATCTCGGTGATGAGGACCGTCTTACCCACACCGGCACCGCCGAACAGGCCGATCTTGCCGCCCTGCAGGTACGGGGTGAGGAGGTCGATGACCTTCACGCCGGTCTCGAACATCAGGGCCTTGGGCTCGAGCGAGTCGAACGACGGGGCGCTGCGGTGGATCTCCCACCGGTCGGCTCCGACGCCTGCGGTCGGGTCGTCGAGGCCCTGGCCGACCACGTTGAAGACGTGGCCGAGGGTGGCGTCGCCCACCGGCACGGTGATGCCCTTGCCGGTATTGCGCACGACGGTGCCCCGGGTGAGGCCGTCGGTCGGCTTCATGGCGATGGCCCGCACGCGGTGGGANCCGATCTGCTGGGCNACCTCGGCCACGATCGTCACNTTGTCGCCGTCGATGGTGACGTCGAACTCGATGGCGGTGTTGATCTCAGGGAGTTCGTCCTGGGGGAACTCGGCGTCGATGACCGGGCCGGCGATGCCGACAATGTGGCCGTCTCGGAGTTCGGTGGCGGTCGTCATGGTTGCTCCTGGTTGCTTTCGTTCAGGGGATCAGTTCTCGGCGCCCACGGGGGCGGGTTCTTCGGACTCGTTGTCGCTGCCCAGGGCCTCGGCACCACTGACGATCTCCATGATCTCGGTGGTAATGGCGTCCTGGCGGGCCTGGTTCATCTCGCGCGAGAGCTTGGTGATCAGCTCCTCGGCATTGTCGGTGGCGGCCTTCATGGCCCGCTGGCGGCTGGCGTGCTCGGAAGCGGCCGAGTCCAGCAGTGCGCCGAAGAGGCGGGCCTCGACGTAGCGGGGCAGCAGGGACTCGAGTACCGCCTCGGGGGAAGGCTCGAACTCGAAGGCGCCACTGACGCCGGCGTCTCCGCCGCCCTTGGTGGCGATGGTTGTGGTGCTCTCNAGCGGCAGGAAGCGCCGGGTGGCGACCTTCTGACTGCCGAGGCTGACGAACTCCGTGTAGACGAGCTCGACGCGGTCGATGCGCCCCTCGCTGAACATCGCCGACACCTCGTCGGCGATGCGGCGGGCGTCCTCGTACGACGGGTTGTCGCTGATGCCCATGGTGAACGAGTCGATGGCGTACCTCCGGAAGGTGAAGTAGTCGCGGGCCTTCTTGCCGATGACGATCAGCGAGTAGTCGGCGCCCTCGGAGCGGGCGTTCTGCACCTGGCGTTCGGCTGCCTTGATAACCGACGAGTTGTACGGTCCAGCGAGGCCACGGTCGGACGAGATGACGATCACGCCGACCCGTTCGACCTTCTCGGCCTGGCGGAGCAGCGGGTGGTCGACATCGGCGCCACCGGCAGCGAGGTTCTCGATGACGGCGGTGATCTGCTCGGCGTAGGGGCGTGCCGCACGGGCCCGCTGCTGCGCCTTCACCACGCGGGTTGCGGCGATGAGCTCCATAGCCCGGGTGATCTTCTTGGTGTTCTGGACGCTGCCGATACGACGCCGCAGGACCCGTTCCTTACCGCCGGCCACGGCACGCTCCCTTCGCAGGGGCGCGCCGGGACGCCGTCGGGGCGGAACCGTGGGCGCAGGATGGGCGGGACACGTCGATCACTCGGCGGCAGCCGAGATGTCCTCTTCGGGGAGCGTCGTGTCCGCATCGACGAGGTGCGACTCGGTTTCGGTCACCTCGGCCTCGGGGGCGGGGGCATCCCCTGCCGTCGAGCCGGCGAACTGCTCGGTGAAGGCGGCGATGGCNGCGTNGAAGACGTCTTCGTCGTCGATCCTGCCGGTGTCGCGGATGTCGGCCAGGACCTCGCTGTGGCGGACCCGGAACCAGTCGAGCAGTTCGGCCTCGAAGCGGCGCACGTCGGAGATGGCGACGCCGTCGAGGTGGCCCCGGGTGCCGGCCCAGATCGACACGACCTGTTCCTCGACGACCAGCGGCGAGTTGAGGCCCTGCTTGAGGAGTTCGGTGAGGCGATAGCCCCGGTCGAGCTGTGCCTGCGACAGGGNNTCGAGGTCCGAGCCGAAGGCGGCGAACGACTCAAGTTCTCGAAACTGCTGCAGGTCTGACTTGAGCGTGCCCACCGCCGTCTTCATGGCCTTGATCTGGGCGGCCGAGCCGACGCGTGACACCGAGATGCCGACGTCGACTGCGGGACGCACACCCGACTTGAACAGGTCGTCCTGGAGGAAGATCTGACCGTCGGTGATCGAGATCACGTTGGTCGGGATGAAGGCAGCGACGTCGCCGGCCTTGGTCTCGATCACCGGCAGGGCNGTCATCGAACCGGCGCCGAGGTCGTCGCTCAACTTGGCGGCACGTTCCAGCAGGCGGCTGTGCAGGTAGAAGACGTCGCCCGGGTAGGCCTCGCGGCCCGGAGGGCGGCGCAGCAGCAGCGACATCTGGCGGTACGCCTCGGCCTGTTTCGACAGGTCGTCGTAGACGGCGAGGGAGTGGCCCCCGTTGTCCATCCAGTGTTGGCCCATGGCGCAGCCGGCGTACGGGGCGAGGTACTTGAACGGCGCCGGCTCGGACGCCGGGGCGACCACCACGACCGTGTACTCCATGGCCCCGTGGGACTCGAGTACCGCCACGTTCTGGGCAACCGTCGAGGCCTTCTGGCCGATCGCGACGTAGACGCAGTTCACGCCCTGGCCGGCCTGGTTGATGATCGTGTCGATGGCGATCGTCGTCTTGCCGGTCTTGCGGTCGCCGATGATCAGCTCGCGCTGGCCACGACCGATCGGGATGAGCGAGTCGATCGACTTGATGCCGGTCTGCATCGGCTCGTGCACGGGCTTGCGGCCCATAATCCCGGGTGCCTGGATCTCCATGCGCCGCATCACCGTGTTTGTGAGCGGCCCCTTGCCGTCGATGGGCTCGCCGAGGGCGTTGACGACTCGACCCAGCAGGCCGTCGCCCACAGGGAGGGAGAGGATGTCGCCGGTCGCCCGGACGGTCTGCCCCTCTTCGATGTCGTCGACCTCGCCAAGGACCACCACACCGATGGAGTGCTCGTCCAGGTTCAGGGCCAGGCCCATCGTGCCGCTCTCGAACTGGAGCAGCTCGTTGACCGCGGCGTCGGGCAGGCCCGACACACGGGCGATACCGTCACCCACCTCGAGTACCCGTCCAACCTGGGTCTGTTCCAGACCGGGCTCGAAGCCCTCGAGGTTCTTCTGGATCGCGGCGGCAATCTCGGCCGTGTTGATCGTCAGTTCAGCCATTGTTCTCTCTCGTCTCGGATGGCTTGCGTACTACCGGAAGCTCTCGCGGAGCTGGTTCAGGCGGCGTCGGACGCTGCCGTCGATGATGTCGTCGCCGATCTCGGTGATCACGCCACCGAGGACGCTCGGGTCCTCGACCACACGGATCTCGACGTCCTTGCCGGTCGACACCTTGATGGCGGCGGTGAGGCGGTCCCGCTGGTCGGCGGTGAGGTCGACCGCGGAGCGCACGGTGGCGACCGCCTTGTTGCGTGATGCTGCACTCCGCTCGATGAAGGCGTCGACGATGGATGGCAGCTCGGAGGCTCGTCCGGCACCCACCACCATCGAGACCAGCACCGACGTGGTCGCCGAGGCCCGGCCGTCCAGGAGATCGTCGACCACCTGGAGGCGTCGAGCCGCCGGGACGTTGCCGTCGGCGAGGGTCGAGCGGAGTTCGTCGTTGGACCGGAGCGCCTGGGCGAAGTTGAACAACTCGTCCTCGACGGCCGAGAGGTCACCCTCGATCGACGCGACGGCGAACAGCGCCTCGGCGTAGCCGGTCACGGCGGCGTCAGCCATCGGTTCCGGCCACCTCGTCGATGTAGGCGTCGATCAGGTTGCCCTGGACCTCGGCGTCGAGGCTCGACTGCACGACCCGCTCGGCGGCACCCAGGGCGATGGAGGCGACCTCGGCGCGGAGGTCGGCGATCGCCTGGGCCTTGGCGGCGTCGGATTCGACAGCGGCGCGCTCCCGGATTCCGGCGGCGTCGGCCTCGGCACGTGCGACCAGGTCGGCGCGGACCCGTTCGGCGTCGGCGCGTGCCTCGTCGATCAGCCGGGAGGCCTCAGACTTGGCGTCGGCGAGCCGTGCCTCGTAGCCGGCCTTCACGGACTGGGCGTCCAGCTTGGCCTGGTCGGCCTCGTCGAGGTCGGCCCGGATCCGATCGGCGCGGGCGTCCATGGCGCCCTGCACGGCCGGGAAGCCCTTCTTGACCATGAGAACGAACAGGATCAGGAAGGCGCCGCCTCCCCAGATGATCTCGTTCAGCTCAGGCAGGATCGGGCTGGGGGCCTCGAAGCATTTCTCAAGCTGGTCCTGGACGGCCTCGTCGTGGAGCAGGTGGCTGTCGAGCTCACCGTGGGCCTCGAGGTGTTCGGCCATGCAAGCGCCCACGCTCTCGCCGGAGGCCGAGGCGGGGCCGGCAAGGGCCACCAACACGACAAGGGCGAGCAGCGGGGCCGCCAGAAGGCGATTCCATTGGTTACGCATGGGTTCGACTCTCTTTCGTTCGACCCGTGCCTCAGGGCATCAGGAGGATGAAGACGACGAACCCGATGAGGGCCAGCGCCTCGGTGAAGGCGATGCCGAGGAACATCGTGGTGCGGGCCATGCCAGCGGATTCGGGCTGGCGGGCCATCGCCGAGATGGCGTTGCCGACCACTGTTCCGATACCGATGCCGGGGCCGATGGCCGCGAGGCCGTAGCCGAGGCCGGCACCGATGGCCTTGAGGCCCTCGAGCATCTCACCGGGTGCCGTTTGCGCCAGAACGTTCAGCACTTGATTTCTCCTGGTTCGTGTTGTTCCGGGTCGGAGGATCCGAGTCCGGGTGGTTTATTGGGATCTGTTGGTTTCGGGAAGTCGAGGGGTGCGCTGCGACTAGTGGGCCGGGTGCATCGAGCCGCCGATGTAGACGGCGGTGAGGATCGTGAAGATGAATGCCTGCAGGACCGAGACGAGGATCTCGAAGCCGGTCATGAGAACGAGCATGCCGAAGGGGGCGATCGCCGTCGGGGGAAAGGCGCCCCACAGGGCGGTAGTGAGCACGGCGAAGGTGACCAGCAGGAGGTGGCCGGCGACCATGTTGGCCCAGAGTCGGATGGCCAGCGAGAAGGGCCGCACCACGAAGGTCGACACCAACTCGATGGGGGTCACGATCAGGTAGAGGGCGACCGGCACGCCCGGGGGGAAGAGAGAGTTCTTGAGGTAGCCACCGAGGCCCTGGGACTTGATGCCGACCACGTTGTAGATGCACCACACGACGATGGCGAGGGTGATCGGAACGGCCATGCGGCTGTTGGCCGGGAACTGGATGCCCGGGATGACCTCGGTGATGTTCGAGAAGAGGATGAAGAAGAACATCGTGGTCAGGAAGGGCATGAACTTCCTGCCCTCGGGGCCGATCGTCTCCATGACGATCGACTCCTCGACGAAGGTCACGCCCGATTCCGCGATGTGCTGCACGCCGGCGGGCACCAGAGGGGCGTTCTTACGGCCGGCCACGAGGAAGATGGCCGCGGTGATGACGACCGCCGCCAGGTAGATCAGGACCGTCTTGTTGACGGCGTAGATGGTTCCGTCGAAGAGGATGTCCGGCCACTCGAAGAGGTGGCTGACGGGCGGGAAGTCGAGGGCGAGCACGTTCACGGGTGGTGTTACTCCTGGGGTGACGTGGGATCGGTGGTCGCTTCATCGCCGACCTTGCTGGCCGACGGCGCCAGGCCCGGGTGGGCCAGCGTCATCGAGACCCGCTTGGTCTCCGCTGCGAGGAGGCCGAGGTGGGTGACGATCAGCGTGATGGCGAAGGGTACGGCAGAGAACCAGCCGGTGCTCTTGAACACCAGGGCGATCACGGCGAGCAGGCCTAGTCGGACGACGTAGCCGAGCAGCACGGCTCCGTAGAGGGCATTGAGCGAGATGGAGACGGCGCGTCCGATGATGGCGGCACCGAGGAGGAAGTTACCGGCGACGAGCAGTAGCGCCAGCCCGGCGGACACGGCGCCATTGACACCGCCGATGACGGCTCCGAGGGCGACGAAGGCCGGCGACACCCAGGCGGCGCGTCGAGCGAGGTCGCGGGCGATCTCACGTTCGGGGCCCTCGGCGGGCAGCGCAACGTCGGGGTGTCCGGTC